>NZ_JBVVPZ010000013.1:17519-141610 GCF_055811415.1 Mesorhizobium sp. WSM4846 | reverse complement strand
CCGGCAGGACAGAGGGGGGCGCCAAGGATCGCTACAGATCAGCATTTATCCTGAGCCGCTGCATTCTCCGGCTGGCGTAGCGGCATGGATCCTAGGGTCTGCGCCGCGTCGCTTCGCTCCTTGCTTCGCTCCTTGCTTCGCCCTAGGATGACGAAGGCATGGGGGCTTACGGCTAATCGCAAATGTTGCAGGCCTTTCTGATGCCCCGGGGGTGTGAAGGATCGCTGCTGCTTTCATTCTACGCCGCCGCGCTTCGGCTGATGTCACAGCAGGCTTTTTCCGTTATGACCGCCTGAAGGACTCGTGAAGCGCTGCTTCACGGGCTATCTTCGGCACAAGTCGTCGAACGAAAGGGCAGGAGATGAGCAGCACCAGCCGCGAAGCCGATCTTAGTGCCGACAGATTGGGACCCAAGATCACGCCGCTGCCGGCGCGCACCGCCGCCAATGCGCCGGCGCCGCAAGCGCACGGCATTGCCCGCAACCCCGGCATGAAGCTCGATCTCGGCTTCATGGAATCGATGCGCAGCGTCAACCGCTCGGCGCTGGAACGGCGTGTTGCCAGCCTGACCAAGCGGCGCTCGATCAAGGCCGACAACCAGGCAGCCTGGCTGCTGCGCGCCGTCGCCTGCATGGACCTGACCACGCTGAACTCGAACGACACCGACGAGCGCGTGCGCCGGCTCTGCGCCAAGGCGGTCAATCCGTTCCGCCGCGACATCGTCGAAGGCCTCGGCATTGCAGGTGAAAAGATCCGCCCGGCGGCGGTCTGCGTCTACCATCCCTTCGTCGCCACCGCCGTCGACGCGCTGCGCGGCAGCGGCATCCATGTCGCCGCCGTTTCCACCGCCTTCCCGCACGGCCTCACCCCGCTGTCGACGCGGCTGCAGGAGATCGAAGCGTCGGTGAGCGACGGCGCCGACGAGATCGACGTCGTCATTCCGCGCGGCCTGGTCTTTGCCGCGAAATGGCAGGAACTCTACAACGAGATCGTTGCGATGCGCGCCGCCTGCGGCGAGGCGCATCTCAAGGTCATCCTCGGCACCGGCGACCTCGCCACGCTGCGCAACGTCATGCTCGCGTCGATGGTGGCGACGATGGCGGGCGCCGATTTCATCAAGACGTCGACCGGCAAGGAAAGCGTCAACGCGACGCTGCCGGTCGGCCTCGCCATGGTGCGCGCCATCCGCGCCTATTTCGAGGAGACCGGCTACCTCATCGGCTTCAAGCCGGCCGGCGGCATTTCAACGGCAAAAGCCTCGCTCGACTGGCTGGTGCTGATGAAGGAGGAGCTTGGCCGGCGGTGGCTGGAGCCGGACCTGTTCCGCTTCGGTGCATCGAGCCTTTTGACCGACATCGAGCGCCAGCTCGAACATCACCTGACCGGTCACTATTCGGCCAATCATCGCCACGCGATGGCGTGACTATCGGGAGCGCCTGATGAATATTCTCGAACGCTATCATGCCATGGACTACGGCCCGGCGCCGGAGGCGCGCAATGCGGCCGATGCCTGGCTTGCCGCGCGTGATTTTTCCAAAGCGCTGTTCATCGGCGGCGACTGGAAAGCAGCCGGCGGCGGCAAGACCTTCGATACCAGCGACCCGTCTTCGGGAAAATTGCTGGCCAAGGTGTCGGATGCCGGTGCTGCCGATATCGATGCGGCGGTTTCGGCCGCGACAAAGGCGCTGCCGAAATGGGCCGCATCCGCCGGCTATCAACGCGCCAAAGTTCTCTACGCCATCGGCCGCGCCATGCAACGCCACCAGCGACTGTTTGCGGTGCTGGAATCGATCGACAACGGCAAGCCGATCCGCGAAAGCCGCGACATCGACGTGCCGCTGGCCATCCGCCATTTCATCCACCATGCCGGCTGGGCGCAGGCGCTGGACAGGGATTTTCCGGATCAGAAGGGCGTCGGCGTCGTCGGCCAGATCATCCCGTGGAACTTTCCGCTGTTGATGCTGGCGTGGAAGATCGCGCCGGCGCTCGCCGCCGGCTGCACGATAGTGCTGAAACCGGCCGAGTTCACGCCGCTCACCGCCATCCTGTTCGCCGAGATTTGTGAGCGCGCCGGCGTGCCGAAGGGCGTCGTCAACATCGTCCAGGGCGGGCCGGAGGCGGGCGCGGCAATCGTCAACCATCCCGGCATCCAGAAGATCGCCTTCACCGGCTCGTCCGAGGTCGGCAAGATCATCCGCAAAGCCACTGCCGGGTCGGGGAAAAAAATATCGCTGGAACTTGGCGGCAAATCGGCCTTCGTCGTCTTCGAGGACGCAGACCTCGACAGCGCCGTCGAGGGACTGGTCGACGGCATCTGGTTCAACCAGGGCCAGGTCTGCTGCGCCGGCTCGCGCCTGCTGGTGCAGGAAGGCATCACCGAGGCCTTCATAGCCAAGGTCAAGACGCGGATGAGCCGGCTGCGCGTCGGCAGCCCGCTGGACAAGAACACCGATATCGGCCCGCTGGTCGACCTGACCCAGCTCGATCGCGTCAAGGGGCTGGTCGCCGAAGGCGCCAGACAGGGCGCCGTCTGCTGGCAGCCGGACGTGGCGCTGCCGTCCTCCGGCCATTACCATTTGCCGACGCTGGCGACAGGCGTTTCGCCGGCCAACATCCTGGCGCAGGAAGAGGTGTTCGGCCCGGTGCTGGCGACGATGACTTTCCGCAACACCGAGGAAGCGATCGAGCTCGCCAACAACACGCGCTACGGGCTGGCCGCCTCGGTGTGGAGCGAGAACGTCAACCTCGCGCTGCACGTCGCGCCGCAATTGAAGGCCGGCGTCGTCTGGGTCAACGGCACCAATATGTTCGACGCCGCCTGCGGCTTTGGCGGTTATCGCGAGAGCGGCTTTGGCCGCGAAGGCGGGCGCGAGGGCATGCTCGAATATCTCTCGGCAAAGCTGCCGCTCGGCCCGGCCATCAAGCCGGCACCGGCTACGACAAAACCTGTCGAGCGGGCGGAAGGCGACGCCATCGACCGCACGGCAAAGCTGTTCATCGGCGGCAAGCAGGTGCGGCCGGACGGCAATTATTCGCTTGCCGTCGCCACCGCCAAGGGCAAGCTTGCCGGCGAGGTCGGGCTCGGCAGCCGCAAGGATATTCGCGATGCCGTCGCGGCTGCACGTGCCTGCAAGGCCTGGCCGGAGGCGACCGCCTACAACCGCAGCCAGGTGCTGTATTATCTGGCCGAGAACCTGTCCGGCCGCGCCGCTGAATTTGCCGCGCGTCTCACAGAGCTCACCGGCGCCACCGCCAAGGCGGCTCGCGACGAGGTCGACCAATCGATCGAGCGGCTGTTCCTCTATGCCGGCCTGGCCGACAAGTTCGAGGGCCGCGTCCACCAGCCGCCGGCCCGCGCCGTCACTTTGGCGCTGCATGAGCCGGTCGGCGTCGTCGGCATCGTGGCGTCCGACAATGCGCCGCTGCTTGGCCTGATCTCGCTGGTGGCGCCGGCGCTGGCCATGGGCAACACCGTGGTCGCGGTGCCGTCGGAAAAATATCCGCTGCTTGCTACCGATCTCTACCAGGTCATCGAATATTCCGACGTTCCGGCCGGCGCCATCAACATCGTCACCGGCCGCGGCGCCGAGCTCGCCGGCGTCTTGGCCAGGCATGACGATGTCGACGGGCTCTGGGTTTTCGCCGATGCCGAGACCTGCGCCAGGGCCGAAGCCGACTCCGTCGGCAATCTCAAGCGCGTCTGGACCGGCAACGGCCGCAGCCTCGACTGGGCGTCGAGCGAGGCCGCCGGCGATGCCTTGCTGCGCCATGCCGTCGAGGTCAAGAACGTCTGGGTGCCCTACGGCGATTGAGCCATCTTCGCCCTGCGCGCCGTCGGACGAGAAGCGTCCGGGCTTGACGGGCCAAAAGATGTTCTTTACCGAGAAAAAACATTTGACAGCAGGCGAACATCGGAACAGGCGGCAGGGTAGCTAGCACATTGCGCCTTGCCCGCGTGCCGGTAAAAGCCGGGCGGCCACAGAGGGAGAAAAAGGCATGGCGGATCTGGCAGGCAAGATCGTTGTCGTCACGGCGGCAGCGCAAGGCATTGGCCGGGCGAGCGCGCTGGCTTTCGCCAGGGCGGGCGCTGTTGTCCACGCCACCGACATCAACGAGGTGATGCTCGCCGAACTCGGCAAGACCCCTGGCATCAAGACCCGCAAGCTCGACGTGCTGAACGACGGGGCGGTCGAAAACGCCTTTGCCGAGATCGGCGTCGTCGATGTGCTGTTCAACTGCGCCGGCTTCGTCCACTCCGGCTCGATCCTCGAGATGAAGGACGCCGACCTCGACTTTGCCTACGACCTCAACGTCCGCTCGATGATCCGCACCATCCGCGCCGTGCTGCCCGGCATGCTGGAGCGCGGCGACGGCTCGATCATCAACATGGCGTCGCTGGCCGGCTCGACCAAGGGCGTGCCCAACCGCTTCGTCTATGGGCTGACCAAGGCGGCGGTCATCGGCCTGACCAAATCGGTCGCCGCCGACTATGTCGGCAAGGGCATACGCTGCAACGCCATTTGCCCGGGCACGGTCGAAAGCCCGTCGCTGGAGGACCGCATGCATGCGCAGGGCGACTACGAGGCGGCCCGCGCCGCCTTCATCGCCCGCCAGCCGATGGGCCGCCTCGGCACACCAGAGGAAATCGCCGATCTCGCTGTCTATCTGGCCGGCGCCAGCTATACGTCGGGGCAGGCTTATAATATCGACGGTGGCTGGTCGATCTAAGAGGCCATTTGAAAACTCTCGGGCGACTAGCGCGGTTTTCTGCGCTTGCCTAGGCTCACGTACTTTAAGGACGCTCCGCTCCGGTTCTCGAAAACCACGCCATTCGCCGCAGCGGAGCGAGTTTGCAAACGACCTCTGGGTCGCAATTAGGAGAAAAAGAATGAAACTGCTGCGCTATGGCGAGGCGGGGAGCGAACGCCCCGGCCTGCTCGATGCGGATGGAACGATCCGCGACCTCTCCGCCCATGTCACCGACATTGCCGGCAAGGCGCTCGACCCGGCAGCGCTCGAAACGCTGTCGAAGCTCGATCCGCAATCGCTGCCGGCGGTTTCCGGCAATCCGCGCATCGGCGCCTGCGTCGCCGGCACCGGCAAATTCATCTGCATCGGCCTCAACTATTCCGACCATGCCGCCGAGACCGGCGCCACCGTGCCGCCGGAGCCGATCATCTTCATGAAGGCAAGCTCGGCCATCGTCGGGCCTGACGACGACGTGCTGATCCCGCGCGGCTCGGTCAAGACCGACTGGGAAGTCGAGCTTGGCGTGGTCATCGGCAGGACCGCGAAATACGTCACCGAGGCCGAGGCGCTAAATTATGTCGCTGGCTACTGCGTCGCGCACGACGTGTCCGAGCGCGCCTTCCAGGCCGAGCGGCAGGGCCAGTGGACCAAGGGCAAATCCTGCGACACGTTCGGGCCGATCGGCCCGTGGCTGGTGACCAAGGACGAGGTGAAGGACCCGCAGAACATCCCGATGTGGCTGAAGGTCAACGGCAAGACGATGCAGAACGGCTCGACCAAGACCATGGTCTATGGCGTCGCCTACCTCGTCTCCTATCTCAGCCAGTTCATGTCGCTGCATCCCGGCGACATCATCTCGACCGGCACGCCGCCCGGCGTTGGGCTGGGCATGAAGCCGCCGGTGTTCCTGAAGCCCGGCGACGTCGTCGAGCTCGGCATCGAAGGGCTGGGCATGCAGAAGCAGACGTTCAAGGCGGACGAGTAGCGGCGCTCTGCCTTCTCCCCTTGGGGGAGAAGGTGGCCTCGCGAAGCGAGGTCGGATGAGGGGTGCTCCAGCTTGGTACTGACAGCACTCCGTCCAACACCCCTCTTCCGTCTCGGCGCTGCGCGCCAATCCACCTTCTCCCACAGGGGGAGAAGGAAAAAGGGGCGCTACTTCAGCACCTTGCCATCCGCTCCGAACCGGTAGGTCCTTGCCGGATCCGGCGTCGCATAAAGCGTGGCGCCCGGTTCGGCGTTGTAGACGCCAAAAATGCGCACGGTGATCAGGCCGGCCTTCTCGCAGTCGAGATAGAGGTTGGTGTCGGCGCCGAGATGCTCGGCATGGACGACCGTGCCTTTCCAGGCGCCGGATTTCGCATCGACGGTCAGGTGCTCTGGCCGGACGCCGATGGTCTTGGCCGTCTCGCCAAGCCTGGCGCCGTCGACGAAATTCATCTTCGGCGAGCCGATGAAGCCGGCGACAAACTCATTCGCCGGCGAATTGTAAAGCTCCATCGGGCCGCCGATCTGCTCGATCTTGCCCGCGTTGAGGACGACGATCTTGTCGGCCAGCGTCATCGCCTCGACCTGGTCGTGGGTGACGTAGATCATCGTCGCCTTCAGCCGGCGATGCAGTTGCGCGATCTCCAGCCTGGTGTTGACGCGCAGTGCGGCATCGAGGTTGGACAAAGGCTCGTCGAACAGGAAAAGCTTGGGCTCGCGCACCACGGCGCGGCCGATGGCGACGCGCTGGCGCTGGCCGCCGGACAGCTCGGCCGGGCGCCTAGCGAGATAGGGCTCCAGCGACAGCATCGAGGAGGCGATGCCGATGCGGCGGTCGATCTCGGCCGCCGGCGTGCCCGCCTGCTTGAGGCCGAGGCCCATATTGTTCTTCACCGTCAGATGCGGGTAGAGCGCATAGGTCTGGAACACCATGGCGATGCCGCGCTTGGCCGGCGGGGTGGCGGAGACGTCCGCACCGTCGATGACCACACGCCCCGAGGTCGAATCCTCCAGCCCGGCGATGACCCTGAGAAGCGTCGATTTTCCGCAGCCGGAGGGGCCGACGAAGACGACGAATTCGCCATCGGTCACTTCGAGGTTGATGCCTTTCAGCACCTCGACCGGCCCAAACGCCTTCTTCACATTCTCGATATTCAGCGAGCCCACGGCGTTCCTCCGGATTGGAATGTGGGGGCGCTGTAGAGCGCTATCCCTGACGAAAATTCCCCTGTCACAATCGCACCGCCTTCCCGCTGCGCACGCTCTCGTCGGCGGCAAGGCAGACGGCGAGCGACTTCACCGCGTCGTCCATGTGGCGGGTCAGATCAATATCCTCGCGGATCGCCTTGAGCAGAAAAGCCTGTTCGCGATCGCAGAGATCCTGATGGCCGGGTTCGCCTTCCATCGACAGCATCTCATCCGCTTTGGCGAACTTGCCGTCCGCGCCGGTCGCCGCACTGTGCAGGCGGATGGTCGAGGTCTTGGTGTGGGTGTCGATGTCGTCGGATCTGACGCCCTCCTTCATGACGATCGACACGCAGCCGTTGGGCGAGATCACATCCTTCACGAAGAAGGCGGTTTCCGAGATCATCGGCCCCCAGCCGGCTTCGTACCAGCCGACCGAACCATCGTCGAACAGCACCTGCAGATGGCCGTAATTGTACATCGTGGGCGCAATCTCGTCGGTCAGCCGCAGCCCCATGCCGCGCACCTCGACCGGCCTGGCGTCGGTGATCTGCAGCATCACGTCGAGATAGTGCACGCCGCAATCGACGATCGGCGACGTCGTCTGCATCAATTGCTTGTGCGTCTGCCAGCTATGGCCGGAGGATTGCTGGTTGAGGTTCATGCGGAACACGTAAGGGCCGCCGAGTTTCCGCGCCTCGGCGATCAGCCTGATCCAGGACGGGTGATGGCGAAGGATGTAGCCGATCACCAGTTTTCTGCCGTTGGCCTTGGCTGCCGCGACGACGCGTTTCGCATCCGCCACCGTCGTCGCCAGCGGCTTTTCGACAAAGACATGGCAGCCGGCCTCGAACGCCTTGACCGCATAGTCGGCATGGCTGTCGGAATAGGTGGCGATGCAGGCGATATCTGGTTTTTCGTCGCGCAGCGCCTCGTCGAAGGAGCGCCTGATGCCATAGCCGGAAAGCCCGCCCGGCAACGGCACATCCGAACGGTTGACCAGTGCGGCGATCTGGAAGCCGGGGTTGGTATGATAGGCCAGCGCATGGCTGCGGCCCATATTGCCGAGCCCGGCGACGACGACACGAAGAGGTTTTTCTGAGCTCACTTGACGGCTCCCGAAGTAATGCCGCGGATCAGCTGCCGCGAGAAGATGACGTAGAGGATCAGCACCGGCATGATCGCCAGCGACAGCGCGGCCAGGATCGCGTTCCAGTTGGTGACGAACTGGCCGAGGAACAGCTGGGCGCCGAGCGTCACCGTCTTGGTTTCTTCGGACGGCGCCAGGATCAGCGGAAACCACAGATCGTTCCAGATCGGGATCATGGTGAAGACGGCGACCGTCGCCATCGATGGCCTGACCAGCGGCAGCACCAGCCGGAAGAAGATGGTGTATTCGGACAGGCCGTCGATGCGTCCGGCATTCTTCAGATCGTCGGAGACCTGCTTCATGAACTCCGACAGGATGAAGACAGCGAGCGGCAGGCCTTGCGCCGTATAAACCAGGATCAGCGCCGTCAGCGTGTTGACCAGCCCGCTCGCCACCATCAGCTGCAGGATGGCGACGGTGCCGAGGCGGATCGGGATCATGATGCCGAGGGCGAGGTAAAGCCCCATCAGCGAATTGCCGCGAAAACGGTATTCCGACAGCGCGAAGGCGGCCATCGCGCCGAACAGCAGCACGAAGAACAGCGAGGCGACGGTGACGACAAGGCTGTTCTGGAAATAATGGATGAAATCGCCCTGGCCGATGACGGTGGTGTAGCCGATCAGGTCGAAGGTTTTCGGGGTCGGCGGCGTCAGCGGCGCGCCGAAGATGCCCGCGCGGGATTTAAACGAGTTCATGATGACGATGATCACCGGAAACAGCGCGATCACCGTGTAGGTCAACAGCACCGCATGGGCGCCGATGGTGCGGGGCAGGGAGTGGGTTGCCGTGCTCATATCGCCCCCTCAGAACTGATAGCGACGCAGGCGCGTCTGGACGAGGAACAGGTAGACGCAGACGCCGCCAAGGATGATCAGGAACATCATCGTGGCGATCGCCGCGCCCATGTTGGGATCGCCGACCTGCAGCTGGAAACCGAAGAAGGCGCGGTAGAGGAAGGTGCCGAGAATATCGGTCGAATAATTCGGTCCGGCCAGCGCGCCCTGCGCGGTGTAGATCAGGTCGAAGGCGTTGAAATTGCCGACGAAGGTGAGGATCGAGATGATGCCGATCGACGGCAGGATCAGCGGCAGCTTGATCTTCCAGAACTGCGCCATGCCGGTGATGCCGTCGCATTCGGCGGCTTCGATCACCTCCTCGGGGATCGACAGCAGCGCGGCATAGATCAGCATCATCGGGATGCCGACGAACTGCCACACCGAGATCAGGCTGAGCGTGGTCAGCGCATATTGTTCCTTGCCGAGCCACGGCGTGAACAGGCTTTTGAGGCCGACAAGATCCATCAGGTTCGGCGCCACGCCCCACAGCGGTGACAGGATCAGCTTCCAGGCGAAGCCGACGATGACGAAGGACAGGATCGTCGGCACGAAGATCGCGGTGCGGTAGAAGGCGGAGAATCTCAGCCGCGGGCTGGACAGCAGTGCGGCCAAAAGCACGCCGATCGGATTCTGCACGATCATGTGGATGATGAAGAACCAGACATTGTTGCGCAGCGCGTTCCAGAAATTGACCGACCAGTTGGGATCGCCGAACAGCCTGCGGAAGTTTTCGAACCCGACAAAGACCTGGGCCTGGTCGATGCTGCGGAACAGCGAGAGCTGCAGCGTGCCGGCCAGCGGCAGGATCATGATCGCCGTATAGACCAGCACCGCCGGCGCCAGGAAGACGACGATATGCCAGCGGAACGGTCGTTTCGGTGCTGCGGCCATGCGTTCGGTCCCCGCCGATCAGGTTCTTGCGATTGCCGCCAAAGGGCGCGGCGCCTCCCTCCCCCTCGAGGGGAGGGTGCCTCGCGAAGCGAGGCGGGTGGGGTCGGCCAAGGCAGTGCGTCATCGTGTTTTCGACCGCGCCTTCCGGCAACGATCAGGTCGCGGCCTGCCTTTACCGACCCCGTCTGTCGCCTCCGGCGACATCTCCCCCTCGAGGGGGGAGATAGCGCGCGCCCTTACTTCGCCGGCTTATACCAGCTGTCGAGGCCGTCCTGCAGTTTCTTGGCGGCAGCTTCCGGCGTGACGGTGCCGTTGATGACGTTGGCCGATTCAACCCACGTCTCGTTCTCGAGGTTCGGCGTGCCGCGCGACAGGATCTGGTAGGTCGAGCGGATCGTCGACTTGCACTTGTCGCGCCAGGAGACGAATTCCTGGGCCAGCGGGTCTTCCATCTTCACCGGGGTGTTGTTCAGGCTGAAGAAGCCCGGCAGCGCGTTGGCGTAGATGGTGGCGAAATCCGGCGAGGCGACCCAGGTCAGGAAGGTCTTGGCCGCATCCGCATTCTTCGACGCCGCATTGAGGCCCATGCCGATGTCGGTGTGGTCGGAGATGTAGCAGGTGTCGCCGGCCTTCTGCACCGGCGGCGGGAACGCGCCCATCTTGAACTGCGCCTGGGTGTTGAACAGGCCGATCTCCCACGAGCCGGCCGGGTAGATGGCGGCGCGGCCGAGGGTGAACAGGTTCTGGCTGTCCGGATAGGTCTGCGCCTCGAAGCCGTCGCCGAGATAGGGCTTCCATTTGGCCACTTCCTTGAAAGGCTCGACCCACTGCGGATCGGTCAGCTTCTGCTCGCCCTTGATCAGCGCCAGACGGCCTTCCTCGCCCTTCCAGTAGTTCGGGCCGATGTTCTGGTAGCCCATGGTCGCGGCTTCCCAGAGGTCCTTGGTGCCCATCGCCATCGGGATGTAGGTGCCGTCGGCCTTGATCTTGTCGAGAGCGGCATAAAACTCCTCATTGGTCGTCGGCACCTTGATGCCGAGCTGGTCGAAAGCGTCCTTGTTGTAGATGAAGCCGTGGATGACGGAAGCCATCGGCACGCAGAAGCTCGCCTTGCCGTCGTCGGTCTGCCAGGCGGCCTTGGCGACGTCGGAAAAATTCTCCATGCCGGGCAGCGTCGAGATATCGGCGAGATTGCCCTTCTTGAACAGTTCCAGCGACTTGTCGAACGGGCGGCAGGTGATCAGGTCGCCGGCCGAGCCGGCGGCGAGCTTGGCGCCGAGCGCGGCGTCATATTCGGTCGGCGCCGACGGCGCGAACACCACCTTGATGCCCGGGTTCTTGGCCTCAAAAGCCGGGATCAGCTTGTCCTTCCAGATGGCAAGGTCGTCGCCGCGCCAGCTTTCGATGTTGAGCGTTACGTCCTGGGCATAGGCCATTCCGGCCGAGCCGAGAATGCTGGTGCCGAGAAGCAGTGCCGTCAGTAGTTTGGTTGTCATGCTCAGTCTCCCTGTTGACCTTTTTCAGGTTCGGTTTTGAGAACAGAGGCTTTCCGCCCCATGCTCCCCTCGATCGCGGAAAGCGCCGGGCGCAGCTTCTGGCCGGTGCCTTCCAGTATCTTCTGCGCCGCATCGGCGCTGGCGGCGCCGGCGGCGAGCAGAATGGCGGTCTTGACGGCGCCGCCGCTGATCTCGAGCAGGCGCGCCGCATCGTCCCTGTCGCGTCCGCTGATGGCGGCGACGATGCGGGCGGCGCGGTCGCGCAGCTTGATGTTGTCGGCCATGAGGTTGACCATGTAGCCGTCATGGACATGGCCAAGATGGATGGCGGCCAGCGTCGACAGCATGTTGAGCGCGATCTTCTGGGCGGTGCCGGCACCCATGCGCGTCGAGCCGGCGATCAGCTCCGGCGGCGTTTCGAGCAGGATGGCAATGTCGGCCAGCCGAAGCAGCGGCGCATCCTTGTTGTTGGCGATGGCGATGGTCGCCGCGCCGCGGCGCCTGGCGTCCTCGATCGCCCTGACCGCATAGGGTGTCGAGCCGCTGGCCGAGACCGCGATCAGGCAGTCGCCCTCGCCGATGCCGGCAGCGGCAACCGCTGCCGAGGCTTCTTCGGTGTCGTCCTCCGGCCCGCCGGCCAATGCCTTGAAGGCATCGTCGCCACCGGCGATCAGGATGGCGATACGGTCGCGCTGAATGCCGAAGGTGCCGGGCAGCTCCAGCGCATCGGCGAGCGCCATCAGGCCCGAGCTGCCGGCTGCCGCGTAAGCGAGCTTGCCGCCGCTGTTCAGCCGGCTGGCGATGATCTCGGCGGCTTTGGCGATGGCCGGAACGGCACCGCGCACCGCCTTGGCGGCCTCGATCTGCGCGTTGGCCAAAGAGGAAAGGATGGCGTCCGGAGCCTGGATGTCCAGCCCCTCGGCATTCTGGTGAAGCGCTTCGGTGCGCGTTTCGGCCATCCGCTTTCCCTCCAATCCAGAAAACAATACCAAAAAAATACCACTTGTCCACACGCATTAGCGATTTCCCTGCCTCGGAACTGGCCTTTCGTCAAAATGCGTAGGTTTTTCAATAAAATACGCCTTAATCTTTTTGAAACGAAAATTAATCCTTGGCTATTGGTATTTTATTGGTATTATCCGCCAGGAGGAGAAATCATGTGAAATTCGTGCTTGGCATCGATGGCGGCGGCACCAGCTGCAGGGCGGCTCTTGCAACAGCGGACGGCACTGTCGTCGGCCGCGCCAAGAGCGGTGCGGCCAACATCCGCACCGATCTCACCGGCGCCAGGGCCAACATCGTCGAGGCAGCGCGGCAGGCCTTTGTCGCCGCTGGGCAGGATCCCGAACTGATCCCGCAGACCCCGGCCATCCTCGGCCTCGCCGGCGCCAATGTCGGCACCTACAGGCAGCAGCTCGAAGCGATCCTGCCGTTCAGCCAAAACCGTGTCGAGACCGACGCCGAGATCGCCCTGGAAGGCGCGGTCGGCTCCGGTGACGGCGCGATGGCCATCCTCGGCACCGGCACCGCCTATATGGCGCGCAAAAACGGCAAGTCGCGCGCCATCGGCGGCTGGGGATTCCAGGTCGGCGACCAGGGCAGCGGCGCCCGCATCGGCCGCGACCTGCTCGAACAGACGCTGCTCGCCTATGACGGCATCCGCCAGGGGTCGCCGCTAACGCAGGCCATGCTCGCCATCTTCCGCGACAATCCCGAGGATTTGGTCGAGTTCACCACCAACGCAAAACCCGGCGATTTCGGTGGCTTCGCGCCCAAGGTCTTCGAGCATGCCGAAAAGGGCGACGCCGTCGCCAACTGGATCCTTGACAAGGCAATCGCCCACGTAGAGGCAGCACTTGGCGTGCTCGATCTCGGCGACGACGATCCGCTCTGCCTGCTTGGCGGGCTGGCGCCGCTCTATTCACCACGCCTGTCGGCGCGCTACCGGGCGCTGCTGAAGCCGCCGCTCGACGACGCGCTGGGCGGCGCCGTGCAGATGGCGACGCGCGTTTTCTCGACTGCGACGGAGGCGGCGCGATGAGCGAGGCCGCCGACCAAATCTTCGCCACGCTGAAACAGTCGGCGCAGAGCGGCGCGCCGCTCTATCTGCAGCTCAGGAAAAGCATCGAGAATGCGGTCAATCGCGGCCTGATCGGGCCGGGCGACGCGCTGCCGTCCGAGCGCGACATCGCCAGCAAGGCCGACATTTCGCGGGTCACCGTGCGCAAGGCGGTGCAGGATCTGGTCAAGGGCGGCATCCTTGTCCAGCGTCACGGCTCCGGCACCTTCGTCGCGCCGCGGATGGAGCGCGTCGAGCAGTCGCTGTCGCGGCTGACGTCCTTCACCGAGGATATGGCCCGGCGCGGCATGGCGGTGCGTTCGGCCTGGCTCGACCGCGGCCTCTATGCGCCCTCGCCGGACGAGATGATGGTGCTCGGCCTGTCGTCGAACGAACTGGTGGCGCGGGTGGCGCGGCTGCGCATCGCCAACGAAACGCCGCTGGCGATCGAGCGCGCGGCACTGTCTGCCAGCGTGCTGCCCGACCCGGCGGCGATCGGGTCGTCGCTCTACGCGGCGCTGGAAACGACCGGCCATCGGCCGGTGCGGGCGGTGCAGCGCATCTCCGCCGCCAATCTCGGCGACGACGACGCGCGCCTGCTCGAAGTGCCGCCAGGCATTGCCGGCCTGCACATCGAGCGTATTTCCTATCTGGCGAGCGGCAAGGTGATCGAATTCACCCGCTCGATCTACAGGGGCGACGCCTATGATTTCGTCGCCGAGCTCCGGCTGAGCGGGCCGGGCGAAGAGGGCCGGCCATGAGCACAGTAAACACCCAAATGGGGATTACCCATATGCGGCGCGAGATCGAGGAGATCCCGGAGGCCACCGCGCGCCTGCTCGACGGTTCGGCGGCGGTACTGATCGAGGCCGGGCGCGGCATTCGCGAGCGTGACCCAAACTTCGTCGTCACCGTGGCGCGCGGCTCCTCCGACCATGCCGCCACGTTCATGAAGTATGCGGTGGAACTGACCGCCGGCCTTGCCGTCGCGTCGGTCGGCCCGTCGATCGCTTCGATCTATGGCGCCAGGCTCAAGCTGGGCGGCTCGGCCTGCCTGGCGATATCGCAGTCGGGCAAGAGCCCGGATATCGTCGCCATGGCGCAAGCCGCGAGAGCCGGCGGTTCGCTGACCGTCGCCATCACCAACACCGCCGATTCGCCGCTGGCGCGGGCCTGCGATTATGCGATCGACATCCTGGCCGGCCCGGAGCGCAGCGTCGCGGCGACGAAGACCTTCGTCAATTCAGCCGTCGCCGGCCTCGCCTTGATGGCGCATAGCACCGGCGACGACAAGTTGCTGGCGGCGCTCGCCGGTTTGCCAGAACATTTCCGCAAGGCGATCGCCTGCGACTGGATGGCGCTGGCCAGCGCCCTTGAGACGCAGAAATCCCTGTTCATCCTTGGTCGTGGTCCGTCCGCGGCGATCGCCAATGAGGCGGCGCTGAAATTCAAGGAAACCTGCGCCATGCACGCCGAGGCCTATAGCGCTGCCGAAGTCATGCATGGCCCGCTGGCGCTGGTCGGCCCTGATTTTCCGGTGCTGGCGCTCGCCGCCCGCGATGCTTCCGAGCCGTCGGTCGCAGAGGCCGCCGACAGCCTGGCGGGCAAGGGCGCGGCCGTCTTCGTGACTTCGGACAAGGCGACAAGCGCTCAGCACCTGCCGCATGTCGCCACCGGCCATCCATTGACCGACCCGCTGGCGCTGATCGTGTCCATCTATGGCTTCGTCGAGGCCTTTGCCCGCCATCGCGGTCTTGATCCGGACACGCCGCCCAATCTGCGCAAGGTGACGGAAACCATATGAGCTACCGTTTTGCCCTGACTGGCGCCCGGATTTTTGACGGCGACGACTGGCACGACGACGCTGCCCTTGTCGTGCGAGACGGTCTCGTCGAGGCCATCGTCGCCGCCGGAGCCGTTCCGTCCGGCATCGAGCGTATCGAAACCGGCGGCGGCATGCTTGCACCGGGCTTCGTCGACCTGCAGGTCAATGGCGGCGGCGGCGTCATGCTCAACGACCACCCCGATGTCGCCTCGATCGAGACCATCTGCCGGGCACATGCGCCGTTCGGCACGACCGCGCTGCTGCCGACGCTGATCACCGACACGCCCGCCATCACCGCAGCGGCGGTTGCCGCCGGGGTCGAGGCCGCACGGCAAGAGGTGCCGGGCTTTTTGGGCCTGCATCTCGAAGGCCCGCATCTGTCGATCGCCCGCAAGGGCGCGCATGACCCGGCGCTGATCCGGCCGATGCTGGATGCCGACCAAGCGGTGCTGGTTGCGGCGCGGAAAACCCTGCCGGTGCTGCTGACGACTGTAGCGCCGGAATCCGTCGACCCGGAACGTGTTTCGGCGCTGGTCGAGGCCGGCCTCGTCGTCAGCCTCGGCCATTCCGACACCTTCTATGCCAAGGCGCGCGCGTTCGCCGATGCCGGCGCAACAGTCGTAACCCATCTGTTCAACGCCATGAGCCAGATCGGCAACCGCGAGCCGGGGTTGGCGGGTGCTGCCATCGATACAGGCACATTGTTTGCCGGGATCATCGCCGACGGCATCCATGTCGATCCCGCCACCATGGCCATCGCGCTGCGCGCCAAGCAGGGCCCGGCAAAAATTTTCCTGGTCACCGACGCCATGGCGACAATCGGCACCGACATGACGTCGTTCACGCTGAACGGCCGCACCGTCTACCGCAGGGACGGCAGCCTGCGGCTTGCCGACGGGACGCTGGCCGGCGCCGATCTCGACATGATCGCCGCCGTCCGCTTCGTCCACCGCGTCGTCCGATTGGACCTGTCGGAGGCGCTGCGCATGGCTTCGCTCTATCCGGCGCAGGCGATCGGCCAATCACACCGGCTCGGGCGCTTCGCCAACGGCACCGCCGCCGATATCGTTGCGCTGTCGGACGAATTGGACGTCAAGGGCGTCTGGATAGAAGGCAAGATGGTTTTCGAGGTCGGTGTCGCAAAGGGTGCCTAAGGCATCAGCCGTTCGGCCCGCAGCCTGAAGCGGGTGGTTGCTCAAATGTCCCTCTTGTCCCCAATCACCTGGGCTGGCGTCGGAAGCCGCGGTGCGGCCGGTTTCGGCAGCAGGCGGCGCACGGCCGGCGCGGCCGCCACGTCGTTCCTGGCGGCGAACAGCTCGTGGTTCTTCTCGATGTCGCCGAGCTTGTAGCGATAATTGACCATCAGGCCATGCGCCTGACGCAAGGCGCGGGGCGACAGATCGCCGAAAAGGTCGATGCGCTCCAGCCGCGCGCCATTGCCGAGATGGAACCGGGCGACCGGGTCGATCACCTTGCCGGAGGCGGTGCGGGATTCGAGGAAATACTGTGCCGCAAGAGGAAGCAGCGCCGGGCCGACGCGGTCGCGAGCGGCAGCGTCCGCATGCCAACCCTCGTCGGCGACGAGGTCCAGCACTTCGGCGGCGGAGGGGATGGTTTCGGCCTGCTCGGCCAGCCAGCGGGCAAAGCCCGGCACCGGCGACAACGTGACGAAATCGGTCAGGCCGGGAAGGTCGCGGCGCAGATCCTCGACCACCTGCTTGATCAGAAAATTGCCGAAGGAGATGCCGCGCAAGCCCTCCTGGCAGTTGGAGATGGAATAGAACACCGCCGTCGTAGCCTGCCGTGGCGGCACCGGCGGCCGCTCGTCGGCGAGCAGCTCGGCGATCGTCGTCGGCATCGCCCGGGTCAGTGCGACCTCGACGAAGATCAGCGGTTCGTCGCCGAGCTGCGGATGAAAGAACGCATAGCAGAGCCGGTCGTCAGGTTCGATCCGGCGGCGCAGATCGTCCCAGGTGTGGATGGCGTGCACCGCCTCGTAGCGGATGATTTTTTCCAGGATGTTGGCCGGCGTCGACCAGTCGATCCGCCGCAGCACCAGGAAGCCGCGGTTGAACCAAGACGACAGCAGGTGCGTGAAGTCGGCATCGACGATGGCGAGATCGGGCGATGTAGGCAGCCGGGCAAGCAGATCCTGGCGCATGCGCACCAGCGTCTCGATGCCGCCGGGCGCCAGGTTCAAACGGCGCAAGAGCTCCTGCCTGGCCGGCTCGGCGGCGTCGTGCAGGGTAAGTGCCGAGCGATCGTCCGGCGTGGCGCGATAGGCATCCACCGCGGCGGCAAGCCTGGCGTGATCGGTGCCGAAACGATCGCGCAGCACATGCAGGAAAGCCAACCTGCCGTCGGCACCGAGGGTGCGCCAGCGATCGAGTATTTCTCTTGCATAGGCGACGCCCGATGCCTCGCCCTGGCTGGAAAGCAGACGGACGCACAGACGTGCCAGGCTGTCGGCCGAAACCGGCTCGTCACCGCGCACGAGGTTCAGCATCATCCGGCCGCGGTCGGCGATGGTGTTCAGAAGGTCAGCGAAGAAAGGACTGCGGTTCATCGATCCGACCGTCGAAGAGGAGCCTGCGGGAGGGTCCGGAGAGACATGAGGGTGAGACAGAGAATATGGATGGTAGTTTTGGATATGCCAATAAGATCGCCAAAAATGGACAAGGCCATTTTGGCTGGGGATCGCATGTCACGAGCACAAGCGCACCGGCGTCGGCCAACGAATTCCTGACCGGCTGGGAGAACAGCGCGTGCCGGTGACGGCGCGCCGGCAGCGGCAGCGTCAGCCGGCCACCTGGTCGGCCGCTGTCCTGATCGCCTCGATGTTCGCCCGATAGGCTTCGACGCTGCCGCCCTTGAAGATAGCCGCACCGGCGACCAGCACGCTGGCGCCGGCGGCGGTGACCAAAGGTGCTGTTTGCGGCGAGATGCCGCCGTCGATCTCGATTCGGATCGGCCGATTGCCGATCAGCGCCTTCACCCGCTTCACCTTGTCGACGACCTCCGGGATGAAGGCCTGGCCGCCAAAACCCGGATTGACGGTCATGATCAGGATCAGATCGAGCCGGTCGAGCACGTATTCGATCGCCGTTTCCGGCGTCGCCGGGTTGAGCGACACGCCGGCCTGCTTGCCGAGGTCCCTGATCGTCTGCAGCGAACGGTCGAGATGCGGCCCGGCCTCGGCATGCACCGTCATGCCGTCGCAGCCGGCTTCGGCAAACGCCTGCAGATAGGGATCGGCCGGCGCGATCATCAGATGGCAGTCGAAGAAGGTTTTGGTGCGGTTGCGGATCGCCTTGATCACCGGCGGGCCGAAGGTGATGTTGGGCACGAAATGCCCGTCCATGACGTCGAGATGGATCCAGTCGGCGCCGGCCGCCACCACCGCCTCGACCTCGTCGCCCAGCTTCGAAAAATCCGACGCCAGCACAGATGGCGCGATCAGGGTCTTGTGAGCCATGTTCGCTTCCCGTTCTTGAGTCCGCCTTCGCCGTAATCGTCTCAGCGCTGCTTGTCGACAGGAATCCGGTGCCTGCGCAAAGGAGAGAGGCAGCGTCGGCCTCTCTCCCTGTTCAAGCGTCGCGATTTCAGTTCACCGGATGCAGCGGCCTGGCCGGTCGTGGCAGTAAGACCTTGCCGCTGCCTTGCCTCACTTTTTGCAGATTGGGCTTTTTCACAGGTTGCTTGGGCACGCAGTGTCCACGCACCAGTTTTTCGGTTGCCCGGCAGGCGGTGATGATCAGCGGGTTCTTGACGCATGCCTTGCCGACCAGATGATAGCCGCGCTTGCAGTCGATAACGATCGAGGGCTTGCGCACGCATCTCCCGTCGATGCGCTGTTCGTTGCGCTTGCACCTGTCGGCGATCACTGCATTGCGCACGCATTTCAGGCCGACCTGATGGTACCCGGGCAGGCAGTGGATGCTGACCCCGATGCACTTGCCGTTGACACGCTTTTCGGTGCTGCGGCAGGCAGCCATGAGCGGCTTGTCGACGCATTTGCCGCGGATCGGCCTCTGGCTCGGCAGGCATGTGCGGCCGGCATCGATGACGACCGGCGGAAGCTGCGGTTTGCCGGGATTGGGTGGCGTATCGACCGCCAGACCATCGGCATTCGGATCAAAATTGCGCTTGATGCAGGTAAAATCCTCCGTGCTGTTGTCGACGGTGGCGATCGAACCGTTCTGCTTGATCTCCTGCAGGGTGCACTGGATCGAGCGGGTTCTGACAATGCTGAACTCGTGTGCGGCGCTCGCCTTGAACACACCGCCATCTTTGAAGGCGGCCGTCGTGTCGGTGAAGAATGCGCCGTTCGAGCAGCTGATGCGGTAGTGAAACGCACCCGGCGCCTCGCGCTCGACGTCGAACGACACCTGGCCCTTGCGCGGGCAGAGTTTTTTGAAGCCAGCGCTGTCCGAGACAGTGACCTCGCCCTGCCAGTCCGAATGCGCCGGCGGGTTGTCGGGGTTGTCCTGAGGTGCGTCGGTGAAGCCGCCCCCACCCGCGCCGGTGCAATGGACGGTGATGTCCTTCCAGCCGTCGAATGGCTCGAACGGTCCGTTGCCGATGATCTCGGTCTTGTACTGGAAATAGGCGGTGGCGCCGACATCCTCCCACTTCTCATAGGTGGCGAAATAGCCATTCTTGGTCGCGTCGTATGACGCCCACGCCTGCTGCACCTCGGAGGTGATCGGCCCGTCGTTCTTCTGGCGCCAGATGCGCATCGACACCGGCCCGGCCTGGTTGGCCTGCGCCCGGCTCGTGACCTTCAACGACGGGCAGACCGTACCGGGCGTCGAGCCGGTCTGGTTCGACTGGTAGGTGGTCAGGAACAGCTTGATGTTGCCCACGTCGAATTCGCCGAAATCATTGGCGACGTCCTGAGCCGGCGGCTTGATGACGGGGTCGCAGACAATTTGGACGTCGAACGATCCATGCTCGGCATAGTGCGAGCCGTGCAGCGGATGGGGCCAGCTGCCGCCCTGGGCCTCGCTGACCGCATTGTCCATGTCGAGCGCCGTGTCGGTCAGTGCCGAGAAGCTCGCATGGAAGCTGTGCGTGAACGAGTAAGACTTTGTCGGCCCATCGGGCTGGAGGTGCTGGTTGCACCTGGCAATGATCTGGTCGCCGTAAGGCACGACGGCGATGCCGGTGTCCGACGACAGCGGTATTATGGAGGGATCGAAGGAGAAATTTTCCTGATGGTCGTAGTCGCGGCCGACAGGTGACGCGCTCCAGATCGGCGGAAACGCGCCGCACTGGCCCGGTCCACAAACGCCGAGCGCCACGCCGACTTCCTGCACATAACCTGGCCACCGTGTGTTGAGCTTCATGTGGCCCCAGAACTGGACGTTGCCACTTTTCAGCGTGTCCCACTTTCGCTTGTCGCTCGAGCCGACATGGATCGTCGTGTTGGCGCTTTCGGTGTTGAATGACATTGACTTGATCTTCGCCTGCTTGGCGAAGGCCGGTGTGGTGGCGAGCGCGGCTGCGATCAGGGCGACGGTCGCCGCCGTGTTGCGAAAAACATGCTTGGCTGAAGACATTTTCTCTCTCCCTGAAATGTTGCTTCACGGAGTTTGTCGCCGACTGCAGCGATTAGGTTCACGCGGCGGCTGAAACGCGTCCGACCAACACCAAAACCCCGCCGGATTGCTCAGGCGAGGTCTTGGTGTTGCGGTCTAAGGTGACGGACTGTTGCGCGCCGGGTCCCCTACTGGAGAGCCCGCGGCCTGCGTCTCGGCTGCTGCAGGATGTTCGGGTTCAGCAGCAGGTTCGGATTGATCTGCAGCGTCGGCGCCCTGCGGATCGGAGTGCAGTCCGGATACTGTCCGACTGTCCCGACCGGGCAGCGCCGCCTGATGATCGGCTAGCACCGGCCGTTGATCAGCCGTGAGCCAGGCGCGCACTCCAGCTGCGCCCGGCGGCATGCGCCTCTGATCATCTCGGTCCCGCGCGGGCAGACACAGGCGCCACGTTTGTTGTGAACCTGGCCGCGGATGGTGCACTGTTCAACGGTCGGCTTCGTGACGATCGGCATGCAGGCCCTGCCCCTCAGTTCCGTCCGTCTCGGACAGACGCAGTCGCCGCTCTTGGTGCGGATCTGGCCAGGCAACAGCTTGCACAGGCGTGCCGGCGGCTCGTCGGTCGACACGCACCTGCGGTTCTCCATCTCGGTTCCGCGCGGGCAGACGCAACGCCCGTCGGAGGTGCGGATCTGGCCCTTGAGCAGCACACAGCGCTCCTTCGGCTTCGGTATGATGACCGTGCCGCCACCCGACGAGCACTGGCCGTTGCGGAAAATGGTGCCTTGCGGGCAGAAGCACCGGCCGGCGTCGTTCATGACGAGGCCCTGCGAGCACGCCTTCTTCACCTGTTTCTTGATGGTGAAGGGATGGCAGGCATAGGCCTTGCCGCGATCGCCCTGCACATTGGCCGGGTCTGGGGAGAGCATTTTGCCGGCACCTCGCACCGGCGTGTCGGGCGACAGCACGCCGACACAGTTCTGGCCGCTGACGGTGCCCTGCAGATTGGTCAGGCGGCCGTCGTCGGGAATGATCACAGTCACCTGGTGAACGTGGCTTTCCCCGGCGCCGAGCGTCAGGTTGGCGATGCAGGATGCCGGCAAGGTCGCCGGTTCCGGCGCACAGCCGAAGGGCGGGTCGATCGAGGTGATCGCCACGCCTTCCAGCCGGCCGCGGCCTTCGACACCGATCGCATCACCAATGCGAACCGGACCGGAGAAGGCGTTTTTCCCATCATTCGCGATGGTGATCTCGAACGAGCAGGGCTGGCCGATCCGGCACTCGGCATCGCCGGTCTTCTCGACACGGATGGTCGAGGCGCCACCGGCCTTGGCGCAGGCCCTGCCGATCGGATGGACGACGTCGTCTCCTGGCGCCGGACCGTAGGAACCGCGTGCGCAGTTCTCGAACACGCCATTCGCCGCAAGCGCCACGTCGAAGTGGCGGCTGGTTCCAGGCGTCATGACGGCGCCGGGAACCTGGCACGACAACGCATTGGCCGGAACCGGTCCGCACGTCCATTCCGCGCCGTCGGGAGTGACGGTCTGGATCTGGACGCGCGCGCCGCCAGCCACCAGCGTGGCGGCATCGTTGACCCAAACCGGACCGGTGGGGGCACTGGTGCCGGTGCTGATGACGGTGATGCGGCAGGTGACGGCCGCAGCACCGGCCAGCGCTCCGCTGCACAGTTTGGTGAGGCGCATGGCCGGCTTGCCGCTGTCGGAATGACGGATGCGTTGCCTGGCGCATGCCCTGTTGTTGGTGAGGTCGTTCTCGCCGGGGATGGCTTTCACCTCGGCGCAGTTCTCGACCGTGTTTGGCCGGTAGCCGGCCGGCATCACCGCCTTGACGAAGATTGGCGTGGAAGCGCCCGGCGAGAGCACGATGCCGGCATTGTCGCAACGGAACTGGCCGGGGCCGTTCGGTCCGCATGTCCATGGCGGGATCGGGCCGAAGCTCGACGATGCCGGCACGCCACCCGGATAGGTGTCGGTAACCGTCAGCGGCCCGTCGTAGCGGACGTTGCCGTTGTTGATGATATCGATCACGAAGGTGCAGACACCATCTGCCGTGCAGACCGGGGTGCGGGCACGCTTCTTCAGGATCAGATCGACCTTCTTTTCCACCGGCGGCCGGCAGTCGCGGTCCCGGTCGCCACGCCGGCAGATCGGGATCGAGGCGCAGTCGCGGTCGTTGTCGAGGCAAGGAGGCGGGGGCGGGAAGTCGGGTGGATAGAAAGGTGGCAGGTAGCCACCTCCCGGTATCTGCTCATAGTAGCCGGCACGGCCTTCGCAGGGATGCCAGACTTCGACGTCGCCGACATGCCCTTCTAGCTCGGGGGCCTCTACCTCGGGGTCTTCGAAATAGCCGTCAAAGTCGATGAACCACGCGCCGAAAGGCGGTACGTTGGCCGGCTTGACCAGCGCCGTCGGCGTGATCTGCACACCGTGTACGGCGAGCGGCCCGCCGCCGGCAAGCTGTTCGGCAAGTGCGGGGTTGTCGCGCAACTTGTCGGCCGACTTGACCAGCGTCTCGGTGCAGACGCTCGCGTCGAGATTGCCGTCAGCGTCATAGCCATATTGCAGGTCAAGGCCGCCAGCCGACTGCCGATTGTCTCGCGGGAAGCCGACCGCATAGTCCTGCGGCATTTCCACCCAGATTGATTCCGTCGCCGGATCGTCCGGGTTTTCGCGCCAATAGCGGAAGACCTCGCCCGTGCCGGTACCGGCGAACCGGCTGTAGTCGTAGCGGTTTTCCACCGGGCCGCGTTTGGCCAGGTACATGAAGCCGCTGATGTCGAAAGCGATGTCGGTGACGGCGTGGTCGTTGCCGGCCTTGACCGTCAGTTCCCAGCGCGGGTCGCCAGCAAAGCTGCCGTCGCGGGCAACGCCCACCGACCAGAGCTCGGCCTTTTCAGCGACGGAATAATAGAGGCGGCCGCCGTGATAGGCGACCGACCAGACGCGACGATCATCCTGCGTATAACCCCAGCTGTCGGGGTCCTCGCTGTCGAAGGCAGCGCCCTCGATGTCCATCGCCAAGCCATCGTCGGCAAGCGGGGCCAGCCCGTGCGCCGGGCGCCCGGCAACGCCGTGGTCGAACGTGTCGACCAGCGTGCCATTGGCGTCAATGCGATGGATGAGACCGGTGTCGAGGTCGCTGGCGAAGAACTGGCGGCGAATATTGTCGAAGGTGACGTCGCCGATGCCAGGGCCGCTGTTGGTGTCGAGGTCGGCGAATTTGCTGACCTGGCCGGTGATGCCGTCGATCTTCCAGATCGTGCCCGGTCCGCCACCGTTCTCGGTGCCGAACTGGCCGTCCATGAAGGTGGCGCCGGCAGCACCGCGACGCTGCCGCTCGGGACTACCGTCCGCATCTTCGTCTGACGTGACGATGCTGACGCCATGCAGCGAGGTGGCGCCGGCATAGAGGTTCGCAATGCCCGAGGGAGAACCGTCTCGTACGCCGTCGTCATAGGTGATGCCGAACACCTGGCCGATCTGCCCGGCCGTCACTTCGAAGGGCGGCGGCGTAAAGACGAGTTGGCCGGAGGCCCGCCCGCCCAGCCTTGAAACGTCAAAGACGCGCAAGGTTGCGCGCGTCGTGTCGATAAAGGTTTCGTCGACCGGGTCGACGCTGGGCGGCAGGCCCTCCTCAAGATCACGAATGACGGTACCGGAAAATCCGGTCACCGCCATCGAGCCTGGATAGATGATCTGCGTTTCCTGCGCCTGGACGGCACCGCCAAGCCACAGGATGGTGGCGAGCGCCAACGCCGGAAAGCCGCTCGCTGTTTGCATCGCACGGCGCAAACGGCCAGCACGAGAGCGCACGAACGCGCCGTAGTCGCAAGACATGGAATTCCCCCCGCGGGCGACGGGAGAAACATCCGACGTTTCCGCGCAAATCAGGGCAAGGCGCGACGTTCCGGCACGTTTTTCCCTGATCGAATTGTCAGCTTTCCTCGTGATCACGATATGCCGGCTCTTACGCATGGTCAACGCAACAAGCGAAACGCCTGGCATAGCGCCCCCCCCGAAAGCGGTGGTCGCGCCGAGCCTGGATTTCCAGTCATGGCCTTTCCTTTCCAGGGCCGCACCACGCGGCGCATCTGGGTGTCAGTCGCGAACCGACGCGGAAAAGTTCATGGGCCGGAGAACCCTGGCCGGGCCGAGAAAAGGATGTGTTGGATGCCTTGCGCAGAATGCTTGCGCGCCGCGCAGCCTGTTCTTATATACGCGCCAAGCCGTTCGGCGCCGGAATGCCGGTTGCCGAAGCGGAATTTCTTGTGAACAGGGGCTTTCGTCGGAACGCCTGTACGGGTCCTGAGAGCCTGCTTAGCGGAGAGATTAGAAAAATGGCAAAAGTAATCGGTATCGATCTGGGGACCACCAACTCCTGCGTCGCCATCATGGACGGCAAGGAATCGAAGGTCATCGAGAATGCGGAAGGCGCGCGCACGACCCCTTCCATCGTCGCCATCAACAGCGACGGCGAGCGCCTCGTCGGCCAGCCGGCCAAGCGCCAGGCGGTCACCAATCCTGAAAACACCATCTTCGCGGTCAAGCGCCTGATCGGCCGCCGCTATGACGATCCGGTTACGGAAAAGGACAAGAAGCTTGTCCCCTACCAGATCGTCAAGGGCGACAATGGCGACGCCTGGGTCGAGGCCGGCGGCAAGAAGCAGTCGCCCAGCCAGATCTCGGCAATGATCCTGCAGAAGATGAAGGAAACGGCGGAAGCCTATCTCGGCGAGAAGGTCGAGAAGGCGGTGATCACCGTTCCGGCCTATTTCAACGACGCCCAGCGCCAGGCCACCAAGGATGCCGGCAAGATCGCCGGCCTGGAAGTGCTGCGCATCATCAACGAGCCGACCGCGGCCGCACTTGCCTACGGCCTCGACAAGAAGGAAGGCAAGACCATTGCCGTCTATGACCTTGGCGGCGGCACGTTCGACATTTCGGTGCTCGAAATCGGCGACGGCGTGTTCGAGGTGAAGTCGACCAATGGCGACACCTTCCTCGGCGGCGAGGATTTCGACATGCGTCTGGTCGAATATCTGGCGGCCGAGTTCAAGAAGGAACAGGGCATCGACCTGCGCAGCGACAAGCTCGCGCTTCAGCGCCTCAAGGAAGCGGCCGAAAAGGCCAAGATCGAGCTGTCGTCGACGACGCAGACCGAGATCAACCTGCCCTTCATCACCGCCGATGCCACAGGCCCCAAGCATCTGACGCTGAAGCTGACGCGGGCGAAGTTCGAGAGCCTAGTCGAGGATCTCGTCCAGCGCACGATCGAGCCCTGCAAGGCGGCGCTCAAGGATGCCGGCCTGAAGGCCGGCGAAATCGACGAGGTCGTCCTGGTCGGCGGCATGACCCGCATGCCCAAGATCCAGGAGATCGTGAAGCAGTTCTTCGGCAAGGAGCCGCACAAGGGCGTCAATCCGGATGAGGTCGTCGCATTGGGCGCCGCCATCCAGGCCGGCGTGCTGCAGGGCGACGTCAAGGACGTGCTGTTGCTTGACGTGACGCCGCTGTCGCTCGGCATCGAGACGCTGGGTGGTGTGTTCACGCGGCTGATCGAGCGCAACACGACGATCCCGACCAAGAAGAGCCAGGTGTTCTCGACTGCCGAGGATTCACAATCGGCCGTGACCATCCGCGTCTTCCAGGGCGAGCGTGAAATGGCCGCCGACAACAAGGCGCTCGGCCAGTTCGACCTGGTCGGCATTCCGCCGGCGCCGCGTGGCGTGCCGCAGATCGAGGTCACTTTCGACATCGACGCCAACGGTATCGTCAACGTCTCGGCTAAGGACAAGGGCACCGGCAAGGAGCACCAGATCCGCATCCAGGCGTCTGGCGGCCTTTCGGACGCCGACATCGAGAAGATGGTGAAGGACGCCGAAGCCAATGCCGAGGCCGACAAGAAGCGGCGCGCGTTGGTCGAGGCCCGCAACCAGGCCGAGGCGCTGGTGCATTCCTCGGAAAAGTCGCTGAAGGAATATGGCGAGAAGGTTTCCGAGACCGACCGCACGGCGATCGCCGATGCGATCGCGGCGCTGAAGACCGCTGCCGAAGGCGACGACGCGGCCGAGATTGAAGCCAAGACGCAGGCGCTCGCCGAAACCTCGATGAAGCTCGGCCAGGCCATGTACGAGGCTTCGCAGAAGGAAGCCGCGGAAGCTGACGCCAAGGCGGACGCGGCCAAGGACAGCGACGTGGTCGATGCCGACTTCGAGGAAATCAACGAGGACGACGACAAGAAGAAGTCGGCCTAAGCGGCCTGCCGGCAGGTTTAGGCGCATGACCCCGAAATCGGAATCGATTTCCGGAAAGGATCATGCGCAAAAATCAAAGTACTATAGCGTCCTTTGCGTGTCCAACAGGACGCGCTGCGCTGTAGTAAAGCCCGGCGTAAAGCCGGGCTTTTTTGCAACTCTGGCCGAAAAAGTGCGCGCCTGATCGAAAAAATGCGGGCAAGCCCGTGTCAACACTGGCATCCCGGCTCCATCGCACCTAAATCGGAACAGCGTGCCGGCGAACGACGCAAAGTGCTTCAAGACGTTGAATATCCGGACTGCGGGAAAAGATGAAAGCTGATTTCTACGAAACGCTGGGCGTGCAAAAGGGGGCCGACGAGAAGGAGCTCAAGAGCGCTTTTCGCAAGCTGGCCATGCAGTTCCACCCCGATCGCAATCCCGGCGATCATGCCTGCGAGCACAAGTTCAAGGAAATCAACGAAGCCTACGAGACGTTGAAGGATCCGCAGAAGCGGGCGGCCTACGACCGTTTCGGCCACGCCGCCTTCGAACAGGGCGGCATGAACGGCGGCGCACACGGCTTCGGCGCCGGCGGTTTCGCCGACATCTTCGAGGATATTTTCGGCGACATGATGGGCGGGCGCCAGCGCCGTTCGTCAGGCGGACGCGAGCGCGGCGCCGACCTGCGCTACAATATGGAAATCACGCTGGAGGAGGCGTTTGCCGGCAAGACGGCGCAGATCCACGTGCCGGCCTCGATCTCCTGCATGGAATGCTCCGGCAGCGGCGCCAAGCCCGGCACCCAGCCCGTCACCTGCTCGATGTGCAACGGCCACGGCAAGGTGCGCGCCACGCAAGGCTTCTTCTCGATCGAGCGCACCTGCCCGCAATGCCAAGGACGTGGCCAGACCATCAAGGAGCCATGCGCGAAATGCGCCGGCCAGGGCCGCGTCACCGAGGAGCGCTCGCTGTCGGTCAACATCCCGGCCGGCATTGAAGACGGCACCCGCATCCGCCTTGCCAATGAGGGCGAGGCCGGCCTGCGCGGCGGCCCGTCGGGCGATCTTTATATTTTCCTGGCGGTCAAGCCGCACGAATTCTTCCAGCGCGACGGCGCCGATCTCTACTGCAAGGTGCCGATCTCAATGACGACGGCTGCCCTTGGCGGTTCCTTCGAGGTGACGACGCTGGACGGCACCCAGACGAAGGTCAAGGTGCCGGAAGGCACCCAGAACGGCCGCCAGTTCCGCCTCAAGGGCAAGGGCATGCCGGTGCTGCGCCAGCACAATGTCGGCGATCTCTACATCCAGACCGCGGTCGAGACGCCGCAGAACCTGTCCCGCCGCCAGCGCGAGCTGCTGGAGGAGTTCGAGCAGCTTTCCTCGAAGGACAATTCGCCGCAGTCGAGCGGCTTTTTCGCCCGCATGAAGGACTTTTTCGAGACCTTCGGCGAGCGCTGATGGCGCCTCTCGCCGATCGGGTGTAGGATACAGCCGAGCGGAAGCTCCCCTAGCGTCATCAACACCTTATACCGGCGACCGCCTTGCCTTGAAGCCCGTAGCTGCTAAGTAGCCACTCGGGGGACCGTTCAGGAGAACTTGCATGGCACATGGTCCCGGACTGCGAAAGACGCTGGCAGAGAAGTTCGACGACGAACTGAAGTTCTTCAAGGGCTGGATCGACAAGCCGAAGGCGGTCGGTTCGATCGTGCCGACCAGTTCCATCACGGCCCGCAAGATGGCCTCCGTCGTCAACTCGATGTCGGGCCTGCCGGTGCTCGAAGTCGGGCCCGGCACCGGTGTCATCACCCGAGCCATCCTCGCCCACGGCGTAAAGCCTGAAAATCTCTACGCAGTCGAATACTCCCCCGATTTCGTGCGCCATCTGCGCCAGCTCTATCCCGGCGTCAACGTCATCGAGGGCGATGCCTTCAATCTCGATGCGACGCTCGGCGACAAGAGCGGCCTGACCTTCGATTCGGTCATCTCCGGCGTGCCATTGCTCAATTTCCCGGTCGAACAGCGCGTCGCCTACGTCGAAAGCCTTCTCGACCGCATCCCGACGGGCCGCCCGGTCGTGCAACTGACCTACGGCCCGCTGTCGCCGATCCCGCCCGGCCGCGGCGACTACACGGTCGAGCATTTCCATTTCGTCATCCGCAACATCCCGCCTACGCAGCTTTGGATCTACCGGCGCGGGGCGCATTAGGGTGTGCCGATATTCAGGTGAGACCGGCCTGCAAATGGCAGCTTCCTGCGCTTCCGGTGCTCACGTACTTCAAGTACGCTCCGCTCCGGTTCTCGGAACCAACCATTTTCGGCTCGGCCTGACCTGAATCTCAACACACCCTTCACTCATGTGCCCCCAAGATCCCTTTTCGATTTTTCGCCGGTGCGTTGATTTGACAGATCCCTGGCTGTACCTGTCCGGGAACAAGGGGGCCCGATGGCAGTGATCGCGAAAATTCTCGTCTTCGCCGGTTCGATTCGCTCTGGCGCCTACAGCGGCAGGACCGCCGATGTGGCGCAGAAGGAACTCGCCCTTCATGGTGCCGAGGTGACCCGCATCTCGCTTGCCGACTATCCGCTGCCGATCCTCGACGAGGACCTGGAAAAGGAGAAAGGCATTCCCGAGAACGCCATCAAGCTTGCCCGGCAAGTCGCGGCCCATGACGGGCTGCTGATCGCGACGCCCGAATATAACGGCTCGATCCCGCCGCTGCTCAAGAATACCATCGATTGGGTGAGCCGGGTGCGCACGGATGACGGGCGGTCGTTCAGGCCGTTCACCGGCAAGCCCGCCGGCCTTTGTTCGTCTTCCAAAGGACATTTCGCCGGGGTACGCTGCATCAACCATCTGCGCGCCGTGCTGGTGCGCTGCCAGATGGAGGTGGTGACGCCGGAGTGCTCTGTCCCGGAGGGCGGCAACGCCTTCGACGAGGACGGGAATTTCAGGGACGAGCGACTGCACAGATCGATGGAGCACCTATGCCGCACGCTGATCGAAACCTCGCGCCTGCTGTCGACGCGGATCGAGGCGTGATCCAGGAGCGCGCCAGCACCATGCAAGACAGACTGATCGTCGGCCTCGACGTGCCGACGCTGAAGGACGCCGAGACGGTGGTGCGCGAGCTCGACGGGGTCGTCTCCTTCTACAAGATCGGCTATCAGCTCGCCTTCGCCGGCGGCCTCGACTTGGCCCGCGAGCTCGCCAGCGGCGGCACCAGGATCTTCCTCGACATGAAGCTGCTCGACATCGACAACACGGTGGCCAAGGGCGTCGGGGCCATTGCCATGATGGGCATGACCATGCTGACGCTGCACGCCTATCCGAAGACGATGAAGGCAGCGGTCGAGGCCGCCAGGGGCAGCGATCTCTGCCTGCTTGGCGTCACCGTGCTGACCTCGATGGACGAGCAGGACGTGATCGACGCCGGCTATGAGCATGACCCGCATACGCTGGTGCTGAGGCGCTCCGAGCAGGCGCTGCATGCCGGCATGGGCGGCATCGTCTGCTCGGCCGAGGAAGCGGAAGCGGTGCGCCGGATCGTCGGCCCCAACATGGCCGTCGTCACGCCGGGAATACGGCCCAAGGGCAGCGACCATGGCGACCAGAAACGCGTCGTCACGCCGGCGCAGGCGATCCGCAACGGCTCCAGCCATCTCGTCGTCGGCCGGCCGATCGTCAGCGCCGCCGACAGGCGAGCGGTCGCGGAAGCAATTCTTGACGAAATGCGCTCGGCCTAACAATTCGGAGAACAAGCATGCCGAAGGGATACTGGATCGCCCGCGTCGATGTGCGCGATGCGGAAGGTTACAAGGACTATGTCACAGCCGCCAAACCGGCTTTTGATCGTTTCGGCGCGGTTTTCCTGGCACGAGGCGGTGCGCATGAAAAAGCAGAAGGGCCGGGCCGCGACCGCAACGTGATCATCGAGTTTCCGTCATTGGCTGCGGCGCACGATTGCTATCGCTCGCCCGAATACCAGCGCGCCGTCGCGATCCGGCAGAAGGTGGCCGACGGCGAGATCGTGCTGGTCGAAGGGGTCTAGTTTAGTTCAGCGGCCACTGCCGTACCGTCGCGAACGTGCCCGCGGCGTTCAGATCGAATGCAGGATGTAAAGCTTGCGCGTTTTCTCATGGATGGTCCATTCGCCCTCCCAGCCAAGCGGCAGGACGAGCAATTCGCCGGGTCCGACATCTTTGGCTGCGCCACCAGGACCGTGCAGCGTCACGCGGCCGGACACGATGTGGCAAATCTCGGAATTCGAGTCACGGCGCGCGGTGAACCGGCCTTGCGAACATTCCCAGACGCCGACTTCGATCTTGCCATCCTCGGAAGTCCAAAGCGTGTTGGCTGCTTCCATCTGATCGCCTTCCAGCGAGGTGGGCTTCGGCTGGGGCTCACCGAGGTCGATATGCGCCAGGTGGGCGAAGGTCTTGAAGTCGATCATTGCTAAATTCCTGAAGTGATGCGGTTCAGTGCCCGGTGATGTGATCGGCCAGGGCGGCCAGCCGCGACGTGCGCGGCAGCCCCTTTGCTTCCCGCTCGTCGGCAATTCGATAGAGCTGATACATCGAATGGACGCCAAGCCAGCGCAGCGGCTCTGGCTCCCACTTGCGCACGGTTCGATTGACCCAGGGAAGCCGCGTCAACTCGGTGTCGTTGCCCAGCAGCAGATCGCGCAGAGTGCGCCCCGAGAGGTTCGAGGTGGAAACGCCGAGGCCGACATAACCGCCGGCCCAGCCTATTCCGGTCTGCCTGTCAAAGCCCACCGTCGTGCACCAGTCGCGCGGCACGCCCAGCGTTCCACACCACGCATGGTCGAGCTTGAGCCCCTTGGTCCGCGGCAGAAGCGTCGTCAGGATTTTATGCAGCTTGTCGATCGTCGCCTGCTGGGTGACGCCTCGAACGTCGGTCTTCGAGCCGAACCGATAGGGCACCCCGCGCCCGCCCATGGCAATGCGTCCTTCCCGGGTGCGCTGGGCGTAGCAGTAAGTGTGCGCGGCGTCGCCGAGCACCTCGTAGCCATCCCAGCCGATTTCGCTCCACAGCTTGTCGGAAAGCGGCTCGGTGACCACGATGGCGCTGTTGAGCGCCAACCACAGTCTTTCGTGGCCGGCGATTCCCGCGGTAAAACCCTCGGTCGCCCGCACGATCTTTTCGGCCCGCACCACGCCCCGGTTGGTTGCGACCTTGCCGCTCTCGATCGACAGCACGGTCGTCTGTTCGTAGATCGGGATGCCGAGCCGCTCCACTGCCCTGGCGAGCCCCTGCACCAGCTTTGCGGGCTGAATCCGCGCAACCTTCTTGATGACGAAGGCGCCGCGGGCGTTGTGTACCGCTATGCGCCGACGCATCTCGGCTGCATCGATATACCCGACGCGCTCGTCGGTCAGCGCCCAGGATCTGGCATGGGCATACATCGCCTTGGCGCGCTGCTCCTGCGCCTCGTTGGTTGCGACCAGCAGTTCGTCGGTGCGACGAATGTCGGCGTCGATGCCTTCAGCTTCCGCAACCGATATGACCTCGTTCACTGTGCCCGTCATTGCCGCCTGCATGGCGATGACTCCAGCGCGCGAGGTTGCCTCCTCATATTTTTCGCGCGACCATGAGAAGCCGCCGGACAGCCAGCCGCCATTGCGCCCCGAAGCACCGAAGCCGGCGAACTCCTTCTCGATGACGACAATATTGAGATGCGGGGCTGCCTGCTTCAGATAATAGGCGGTCCAAAGGCCGGTGTAGCCGGCCCCGACGATACAGACGTCGGCCACGATATCGCCCTGCAGCGGCGGCCGATAGCCGGGCACGCCGCCGATATCGGCATACCAGAATGAAACGTCGCCGTTCTTCTTCACGTCCATTGTCGCGATTTTTCCCAGACAGGATTTAGGTCAGCGTGAAATCGGCATTCTCGTCGTCGGCCAGCAGCTTCACGTCGTTGCCCGCGAATACGAGGTCGACCTCGTCGCCGATGGCGAAGGTTTCGGCCTCCAGCGTCGAGCGCACGATCGCCTTCGAGGTGTCGGCCAGCACGACCTCGTATTTGGAGCCAGATCCGAGATAGATGGCCTCGCCGATGCGCCCGGGCAGGGTGTTTCGATCTTGTCCGCCCTTTCCCCGCCTGGCGAGGCTCAGCTTCTCCGGCCGCAGCAGCATCACCGGCTTGGCGCCGTCGGCAAGGCGTTTGGCGGCGGCCACTTTCCGTCCGGCTACGTCGATGGCGGTCTCGTTGCCGGAGGTGGAGGCTGCACCACGCAGTATCGTCGAGCGCCATAGTGCTTGCTGACGGATTTGAGATCTATGGCTGCGCCGCGGGTCGATGGTGAGGCCATGTCAACGTTTTCCCTGTCTCGAACCGATCAGCAGCCCCGCCCCGATCACTAGCGACGTCACGATGAAGAGCAGCGTGCCCACTGCCGCAACGGTGGGGTCGGCGTCCCGGGTAATGCTCGAGAATATCTGGACCGGCAGTGTCTTCAGATACGGGCTGGTGATGAACAGCGCGACGATGATCTCGTCGAATGAGGTCACGAACGCAAACAGCAGCCCCGACAGGATGCCCGGCGCGATCAGCGGCAAGGTCACCGTCCTGAACGCCGTCAGCCGGGTCGCGCCGAGGCTGGCCGCAGCAGTCTCCAGCCGTTTGTCGAAGACTTCCAGGCTGGCGGAGACGGCGATGATGACGAAAGGAACGGCGAGCATCGTGTGGGCCAGCACGAAGCCGGTCATGGTGCCGACCAACCGCGTATCGAGATAGACCGCGTAGATTCCGACGGCGAGCACCACCCCCGGCACGACCATTGGCGTGATCAGCAGCGCGCGCAGCACGCCGCTGACGCGACTTTTCATGCGATCGAGGCCGAATGCCGCCAGCGTGCCGATGACGGTGGCGAACAGCGCCGTGACGACGGCGACCTTGAGCGAGCCGACCAGGCTCGCCGACCATTCAGGGTTGGTGAAAAAGTTCTGGTACCACTGCCAGGAAAAGCCGGATGGCGGAAAGGCCAGCGACTTCTTGTCGTTGAACGACATCGGCACGACGACGATTGTCGGTGCGACCAGCCAGACCGCGACCAGCAGGCAGTACAGACCGAGCAGGATTCGACCGGGCTGTTTCATCAGCGTCTCGAGCCCATCTTGTGCGGTTGACGCGACAGCGGTGCTGCGAGCGCGAGCAGGACGAAGGTGGCGATCAACAGCACCACACCCATCGCACCGCCGCGGCCCCAGTTGAGCAGGCTGAGCACCTGGTTCTGGATCAGGGTCGAGAGCATGGTCGACCGCGGACCACCGAGCAGCGCCGGGGTGATGTAGAACCCGAGTGCAAGAATGAAGACAATGATGGCGCCCGCGTAGACGCCCGGAAGCGAGAGCGGCAGATAGACTTGGGCAAAGGCGCGCGCCGGGCTCGCGCCGAGGCTCCGTGCCGCCTGCATGAGCCGCAGGTCGATCGTCTTCATCACCGAATAGAGCGGCAGGATCATGAACGGCAACAGCACCTGCGCCATGCCGATCACCACGCCTGTCTGCGTGCGGATCAGCTTGACCGGGCTGAGGCCGACTGCCCTGATGACGGAGTTGATCACGCCGGAATCCTGCAGCAGGATGACCCATGCCAGAGTGCGCACGACGCCGCTCACCCAGAACGGCACCAGCACGCATAGGATGAGGATGAGCCGCATCCTGGGTCCGACTGCAGTCATCACATAGGCATAGGGATAGCCGGCAATGAGACATACCAGCGTCACCCAGGCGGAGATCGCGAAGGTCCGCTGAAGCACGGTCAGATTGACCGGTGTGCCGAAGAACCAGGCATAGTTCTGCCATCCCCATTGCGGCTCGGAAAAGCTGCGCAAGGTGACGATGGCGAGCGGCAGGCCCAGGCAGATGACGAGCAGCAGCAGCGCCGGCGCGACGAGCCAGAAAGCCTGTCCACGAAACCAGCGCCGCCGGTCGTCTGCCGCGACAGCCGGAACAGTGTCCCGGCTGTCGATTGCTCTCGTTGCCACGGCGGCGGGCCTAATTGCCGGCCATCAACCCATTCCACTTTTCGTTCGCCACCTCGAAGTTCTCCACCCAGAACTTGATGTTCTGCTGATAGCCAAGCTTCAGCTTGTCCGGCGTGTTGGTCATGAACGCCGCGGTGATCTCGTCCACTTCGGGCTTCGCGTCCTTGTGGATCGGGGTATACGAGGTGGTTTTTGCAAGCGTCTCCTGCGCGCTCTTGCCGAGATAAGCGTTGCTCAGCGCATGCGCCGCGTCGGGGTCCTTGACGCCCATCGGAATGGTCATCTGATCCATCACCACCAGCCAGTCCTGCCACGCCGGCGTGTACTTCGCGCCGTTCTTCACCGCGGTCATGGCACGTCCGGTCCACATCGCGATCATGTCGGCTTCGCCGGATTCGGCGAGCTGCTGGGAATCGGCGCCGGTCTTCCAGAAGATCGTGTCCGGGCCAAGCGATTTCACCTTCTCGATAGCCTTGTCGATATCGGCCACCGTCATGTTTTCGACCGACCCGCCGGCGGCGAGCAGTGCCTGCTCGATCATGCCGCCGGACAGATCGCCGCTGCCCTCCAGGGCGCGCGAGCCCGGGAATTTCTCGATGTCGAAGAAATCCTTCCAGCTCTTGGGCGGGCTATCCTTGTACTTTTCGGTGTTGTACATCAGCACCACGCCATAGTTCATGGCCGGCACGCTGCATTCGCTGGTCTGGCCCTCCGGAATGTTGGACGTATCGATCTTTGAGAAGTCCAACTTCTGGAACAGCTTGCCGCAATAGACATAGGGTGGGAAATCGCCGGTATCGACAACGTCCCAGGTGACATTGCCGGACTCGACCTGCGCCTGCAATTTCGAGATCTCGGTTGGCCCGTCGCTGAGCAGCGTCACGCCTGATTTGTCGACGAACTCTTTCAGCGCGGCGATCTGACCATCCTGATAAATGCCTCCATACGAGACGAAGGTAAGCGTCTTGCCCTTCAGCGAGCCCTCTGCCACCTCGCCCGCCACCGGCTTGCTCTGCGCAAGCGCTGCTGTGGTGATCATCAGCAGCCCGAGAGCGGCCACCTGTCCGATCTTGGTCTTCATGTTTTATCTCCCATTTATGTGCACCCGCATTACTTCGGTCCGCCCGGCTGCGAGCCTTGTCCGGGCGTGTATCGATTGAGTTCCGCCGCGCCACTGGTCGGAGGGGCGATGATCCAGAGCACCTGCGCCGGCGTCTTGCCGATATTCTCTGTACGATGCGGCGTCGAGGTGGCGTACTCGATGCTGTCGCCCTCGTTCATGACGAAGCGCTCGTCTGCCAGCGTCAGCTCGACTGTGCCCTTCAGGACGACGAACATCTCGTGCTTGCCGCCATGCGTGTAAGCGTGGTCGCCGGTCGAGCCGCCGACGTCGAACTCCCCCGAATAAACCTCGAATTCATGGATCGGCCGCCGCGACAGCAGCGTCTTTCGGCAACCGTGGCTGATCGGCAGCAGGGGCCGGTCGGCTCTGGTAAGCACCTTGTGGAACCCACCTTCGGTCTGCTCGAACAATTCGTTGATGCCGAGATCCAACGCTGCCGAGATCCGCATCAGAGTGCTGGCGCTGGCGCCGCTCAGATTGCGCTCGAGCTGGCTGATGAAGCTCGCCGTCGTGCCGACCATGTCGGCCAGCTGGCGAAGCGAAATGCGTCGGGCCATGCGAATGGCCTTGATCCGGCCGCCGACATGCTTGGCCTTGCCGGCTTCCGTCGTCGCCAGCGCGGCTACCTCCGGGGATGTCGCAGGGTCGACTTTCACCGAGCGCCTCCTTCACTTAACACTCCATTAAGTGAAATGTCGGAACGCAAGCCGTTTGTCGAGGCACGGTCCTGGCCCGTCGGCGCGGCTGCGTACGCGGGCGCTGCTCATTTCGTGGGCGAGGCCAAAAAACGGCTCGCGGCGGTCGCGGCCATCGCATCGGCGAGGCCCATTTCCCATTGCGTGCGGCAATAGGCGCGGAAATCGAAGCAGGGCAGGCCCGGGCAGACCTCGAACTCGATGAGATGGATGCTATCGTCGGCTTCGACCCGGAAATCGACGGAAAACACATCCCGCAAGCCAAGCCCGGCGATCAGGCTTTGCGCGATCCCTCGGATCCTTGCATCGGCTCGCGGCTGGCTGGCGGCAACCGGCAGCAGCACCGGCTCGGCATATGTTCCCGCCGCCCTGGCGGCCTCGCCGGTGTCGCCGTAGAGCGCCAGGCTGTCTTCCATTGTCTGGAAATCACTTCCCGAATCGACAAAGACGATGCCGAGCGCCTCGACGCCGGTGTCCGGTTTCAGGCCGAGAAAACTCGCGCGCGCATTGCGCCCGGCGACATAGGGCTGCACGACGACATCGTCGCGATAGGCAGCGAAGACGCGCCGGCTAAGCTCAAGCGCGTGGCCGAGATCTCCGCTGCGCGAATCCGGCCAGATGCCGATCTTGGCGCCGAGCCGGTTCGGCTTGACGAACCAGCCGGCTGGCGAAGCCGGTGGCTCGGCCAGCCAGCGGCCGTCGCGGGCCAAACCGGATTGCGGCACCGGCAGGCCGAGTGCGCCGAGCACGGCGCCGGAGCGGAATTTGTCCTGGCAGAGTGCAAACAGCGCATCATCGGCGCCGAGCAGCTTCAGGCCGTTCAGCCTTGCCAGCGCCGGCGCCGCACCGCCGCGGAAATAGGCGATACCGTCGGTCAGCGTCCACACCAGCGTCGTCTTCGGATCCTCACCGGCTAGCACGTTTGCGGCATCGTCGAGCGTCACCGGCGCGAAGGACAGGCCGCGCGTCTGGCAGGCTGCGGCCAGCGCGTCGAACTCGGGGGCGATGTCGGTCGATTGCGCCAGATAGGAGGCGATTTCGGCTGCGTGCGCCGGCACGTGGCCATCGGCAACCAGCCGCTCGAAGCAGGCGTTTTCCGGCTCGTAGACTAGGATCAGCTTCGGCCTGCGGCTTGACATGGCATCAACGATTCCTGGCGATGAACGGGGCCTGGCACGCGCGACTGCTACCATCGCATGGCGGATGTATCAGGCTTTCGCGAAATCGACGTCAGCCTAGGCAATCAGCACGCGCGGCTCGAAGCGGCCGTTGACCGGAATGTCGAGCAGAAACGTCATGCCGGCTTGCGGGTCCAGCAGGCGCTGTTTCTTATCCTTGCCCGACCAGGCGGAGGTGACCGCCAGCCGGTCGGCATTCCTGCCGACAAAGGCCGGGCAGGACGGCTGCGTCACCGGCATCGCGACCGAACGGATGAGCTTGCCGTCAGGCCCGTAGGCTTCAACGACGCTGCCGCCCCAGCAGGCGTTCCACAGGACACCGTCGCGATCGAGCACCGAACCGTCGATATAGCCCTTGGCCTTGCGGTGATCGACGAAGATTTTTGGCTCGCCAGCCGGCAGGCCGGTCGCCGGATCGCAGCCAGCGCGCATCAACAGGCCGGTGCTGGTATCGGTGTAATGGGCAACGGTTCCATCTTCGGAAAAACAGATCGAGTTCGACACCGTGATGTCTGAATAGAGCCGGCGCAATTCACCCCTGAAGAACCAGTAGATCGAGCCAGCGGCCTTTGCCTCGCCCTTGCCCATAGTGCCGACCCAAAAGGCGCCGCAGGGATGGACGCGCGAATCGTTCGAGCGGGTCGCCGGATTGTCGGCCTCGATGGCCGTATGCAGCGTCATTTTGCCGGTCGCCACGTCGCGGACATGCAGGCCGGTTTCGGTGGCGATCAACTGTCTTTTGTCGTCGACGACGGCGATCGCGCTGGCCATTTGGCCAAGCTCGTGGATTTTGACGGCACCGCCGGACAGGGGCTTTTCCAGAAGCTGGCCGTTGACGATGTCGAACCAGTAGAGCGTTTCGGTGGCGGGGTCATAGCTCGGGCCTTCACCGAGTTGACAGACATGGTCGGAAAAAACCGAAACGATGGCTTCGCTCATGGCGCTGCTCCAAACGCTGCGTCCCAGGCCGCGACTGCGGCCTGCGCCCGCGTTGCCACCTCGTCGACGCTCATACCAGGCTTGAACAGGCTGGAGCCGAGGCCGAAGACGCTGACACCGGCCGCCTTGTAGCCGGCAAAGTCCTTCTCCGACACGCCGCCGACCGCGCCGACCAGCGTCTCAGCCGGCAAAACGGCGCGCATCGCCGCGATCCCGGCCGCGCCGAGCACGCTGGCCGGGAAGAATTTCAGCGCCGAGGCGCCGAGCCCGATGGCTTGGAAGGCTTCGGTCGGCGTGAATACGCCCGGCATCGTCACCATGCCGTAATTCATGGCGCGACCCATGACCTCCGCATCGATGTTGGGGCTGACCAGCAGCCGCCCGCCGGCCTTGTTGAGTCCGTCGACATCGGCTGCGGTCAACACAGTCCCCCCGCCGACCAATGCCGTCGCCGGCAGCGCCTCAACAATTCTCGCGATGGAGACAAACGGATCCGGCGAATTGAGCGGCACTTCGATCGCTTCGATGCCGGCCTCGAAGATCGCCCGGCCGACGGCCACCGCCTCGTCCGGCTTGAGGCCGCGCAGGATGGCGACAAGCCCGCGCTCGAGCTTCGGAAACGATGCGGTCTCGATCATGCGGCAACTCCGCTTCCAGCAATCATGCCATTTTTGCGCGCCGCCTCGATGAGGCCGGCACGCACCGCCTCGTCGGCATCGACGGCTCTCACCGCAAGCCCGGCAAGACCGAGCGCCTCAGTGTAGAGGGTGCCGAGCGCGCCGGATGCGACCAGCACGATCGACGCCGCGCCTTTTCGATAGCGGCGGCTGGCCGAGGCGATCTCGCCGCCGATCAGCAGGCCGGACAGGCAGGCAGCGGCATCGTCGGGTTTCAGGTCCTGCAATAGGCCCGCAGCGCGGATCGAGAACAGCCTCGATGTGACATCGCCGCCCTCGGCCAGCGCGATCTCGCACCAGCGCTGGAAAAACGGATTGCCTGGTGCAACCGGCTTGGGCTGCTCGCCCAGCGAATGGCGCAGGATCGAATGCGCCGCCAGCACCGAAAACAGCTCGCCGGTCGGCCAGGTGCCAAAACCGGCAACGGCGCCGTCCTCGACCAGCACCCATTTGGAGTGGGTGCCGGGCATGCAGACGAGATGGCGGCTTGTTGCCGGCAAACCGGCGCCGGCAAGCTGCGTTTCCTCGCCGCGCATGACGTCAGGCGCGTCGGCCTGGCGCTGGGCAAGGCCCGGCACGATGCGGATGTCGCGGCGCTGGCCGGGGACGCGCGCAGCGCCGGCAAGGATGGCGCCGATCGGCGCCGGCACGCTGACATAGGGCGCCTCCAGCCAGCCCTGGCGCGAGCCGGCCATGCCGCAGATGATCACGGGCATCGCTTCCGGCGCGCCCATCGCCGCCAGATGTCCTTCGAGGATGGTCGAAAACCCGGCCGCCTGCGCGGTGATCAGCCCGTCGTCGCCGCGACGCTCGGCGAGGACATTTCCGGCCTCATCGACCAGCCAGACCCTGAGACGGGTGGTGCCCCAATCGACGGCGGCCACAGAAGGCACGTTGCTCGCTGAGTTCACAGGAAGCCCCCGTCGACGATCAGCATCTGCGCGGTCAGCATGCGCGAAGCGTCCGACGCCAGGAACAGCACCGTGCCGACGACGTCTTCCGGCTGCATCACCTGCTTGATGCATTGCTTGGCCACGTGGGCGGCGAGCGCCTGTTCGGTGACCCAGAGCTGCTTCTGCCGCTCGGTGATCACCCAGCCGGGTGCGATCGCATTGACGCGAATGCCGTCGGCGCCGAGCTTGCCGGCAAGCCCCTTGGTCAGGCCGACGATCCCGGCCTTGGCAGCGGTATAGGCCGGCATGTCGGGGTGATTGATCAGGAACGACGTCGACGTGAAGTTGATGATCGAGCCGCCGCCGGCGCGCTTCATGCCCGGCGCCACCGCCTGTGCGGAGAAGAAATGCGGGCGCAGGTTGACCGCCTGGTTGTTGTCCCAGAACTCCACGGTGACGTCTTCCACCGCGTGGCGATCGTCAAGTGCCGCATTGTTGACCAGCACGGTGACGTCGCCATGCGCCTCTGCCGCCCTGGCGGCCGAAGCCCGCATCGCCTCGACGTCGCGTATGTCGGTCTTGAGATAGAGGGGGCGGCGGCCGAGATCCTTTTCGATGCGGTCGGCCAGCGCCAGGCTCGGGTCGTCGGCGATGTCGATGAAGGCGACCTTTGCCCCCTGGCGGGCAAAACCCTCGGTCAGCGCCGCGCCGATGCCGGAGCCGCCGCCGGTAATCAGCACCGAAGCGCCCTCAAGGTCGGCAAAGCGCGCCGATGGCATCATTTTTTTCTCCCTGCGCATGACCCCGAAAATCGATTTCGATTTTCGGAAGGATCATGCGCAAAATCAAAGTGCTACAGCGTCGTTTGCGCATCCAGAAGGACGCGCTTCGCCGTAGGCTCGGTCGGCGCGCATCCTAGCCAGACCGGTCGGGGGAGCAAGGGGAAAACGCAAATTCGCGGGCTTATGTCTGACAAGTCGCTCGTCAGCCGAACAGGAATCGTTGCGGCCGGCGCAGCCGAACTGGGCAAGGCGCTCCGCCTGCGCCTCAGCTACGCCCAGCAGGCAATCTTCAAAATGTCGCGATTGGCAGATGACCGGGGAGGTTGTAAGGGCAAGCAGCCCATCCGATCCGCCGGAGATCCGCCATGCCTTTGAAAATCGCTGTCCAGATGGACCACATTTCCACCGTCTCGATTGCCGGCGACACGTCGTTTGCGCTGTCGCTGGAAGCGCAGCGGCGCGGCCACCAGTTGTTCCATTATACGCCGGACCGGCTGTCGCTGCGCGACGGCAAGGTGTTTGCCGGCGTCGAGGAAATGCAGGTCCGCGACGAGAAGGGCAATCACTATTCGCTCGGCGAGAAAGTGCGCACCGACCTGTCGGAGATGGACGTCGTCCTGCTCAGGCAGGACCCGCCGTTCGACATGAACTACATCACCACGACGCATATGCTGGAGTGCATCCATCCCAGGACGCTGGTGGTCAACGACCCGGCCTGGGTGCGCAACAGCCCGGAAAAGATCTTCGTCACCGAGTTTCCCGACCTGATGCCGGAAACGCTGATCACCAAGGACAGCCAGGAGGTTGCCGCCTTCCGCAAGGAGTTCGGCGACATCATCGTCAAGCCGCTCTACGGCAATGGCGGCGCCGGCATCTTCCACCTGCACGAGGCCGATCGCAATCTCGCCTCGCTGCTCGAAATGTTCGGCCAGATGTTCCGCGAGCCCTACATCGTTCAGCGTTATCTGAAGGAGGTGCGAGCCGGCGACAAGCGCATCATCCTGATCGACGGCGAGCCGGTCGGCGCCATCAACCGGGTGCCGGCCGAGACTGATTCCCGCTCCAACATGCATGTCGGCGGCCGCGCCGAAAAAACGGAACTAACGGAGCGCGAACGCGAGATCTGCGCCCGCATCGGCCCGTCGCTGAAGGAGCGCGGCTTTATCCTCGTCGGCATCGACGTGATCGGCGACTACATGACCGAGATCAACGTGACGTCGCCGACCGGCGTGCGCGAGGTGCAGCGTTTTGGTGGCGCCGATATCGCCAGCCTGTTCTGGGATGCGGTCGAGGACAAACGCAAGTAGCGTCCATGCTTGGCGGAACTGCGGGGTTCCGGTCCGTAGCCGATGCGATGCCATCAAGGCACAACGTTCGATTGTTCCCGTAATGTTCTTGCCTTTGCCCAAAATCTGTGGTTGTCTCGGATGACGCCGTTCGCGGCATGATCGCATGGGCTTCGGGCGAGCCCATGTCCGGGGGCAGAAAAATGGTTGCGCGGGTCCGCACGGTCGCTTTCCAGGGCATCGAGGCCGTGCCGGTCGATGTGCAGGTGATGATCGCGCCCGGCAAGGTCAACATGCACATCGTCGGGCTCGGCGACAAGGCGGTGGCCGAAAGCCGGGAGCGGGTGCAGGCGGCGCTGCACGCATCGGGCCTGTCGATGCCGTCGAAGAAGGTCACCGTCAATCTGGCGCCTGCCGACCTGCCCAAGGAAGGCAGCCATTACGATTTGCCGATCGCGCTTGGCCTGATGGCGGCGCTTGGCGCCATTCCAGGCGACATGCTGGCCGGCTATGTCGTGCTTGGCGAACTGTCGCTCGACGGCACCATCGCCGCGGTGGCCGGCGCGCTGCCGGCGGCGATCGGCGCCAATGCCGAAGGCAAGGGCCTGATCTGCCCTTTCGCCTGCGGCCCGGAAGCGGCGTGGGCCGGCAAGGATTTCGACATCCTGGCGCCGCGCAGCCTGATCGCCATCGCCAATCATTTTCGCGGCACGCAGGTGCTGTCGCGGCCGGAGGCCGGCATCCATGCCTCGGCGCGCGACCTGCCGGATCTTGCCGACATCAAAGGCCAGGAGACCGCCAAGCGGGCACTCGAAGTGGCGGCGGCCGGCGGCCATAACATGCTGATGATCGGTCCGCCAGGATCGGGAAAATCGATGCTGGCGCAGCGGCTGCCGTCGATCCTGCCCCCGCTGGCGCCGCGGGAATTGCTCGAAGTCTCGATGATCGCCTCGGTGGCAGGCGAGCTTGCCGAAGGCAAGCTGACCGACCGGCGGCCGTTCCGCGCGCCGCACCATTCGGCCTCGATGGCGGCGCTGGTCGGCGGCGGCCTGCGCGTGCGGCCGGGCGAGGCCTCGCTGGCCCATCACGGCGTGCTGTTCCTCGACGAGTTTCCCGAATTCTCGCCGCAGGCGCTAGATGCGCTGCGCCAGCCGCTGGAGACCGGCGACTGCATGATCGCCCGCGCCAATCATCGCGTCACCTATCCGGCGCGCATCCAACTGGTCGCGGCGATGAACCCGTGCCGCTGCGGCATGGCTGGCGAGCCGGGCTATCGCTGCCTGCGCGGCGATCGTTGCCGCACCGACTACCAGGCGCGCATTTCCGGCCCGCTGCTCGACCGCATCGATCTCCGGATCGAGGTGCCGGCGGTCTCGGCCAGCGATCTGATCCGGCCGGACCGGGCGGAGAAGAGTGCCGATGTGGCGCTGCGCGTGGCCCGCGCCCGGACAACCCAGCGCGAACGTTTCGAGCGGCTCGGCGCGACCTCCGTCACCACCAACGCGCACTGCTCACCCTCTGTTATCGAGGAGATCGCGATGCCGGATGCATCAGGCCTGTCGCTGCTCAGGGATGCCAGCGAAAAGCTTGGCTTTTCAGCGCGGGCCTATCACCGGGTGCTGAAGGTGGCGCGGACGCTGGCCGATCTCGAGGCCAGCGAGACGGTCGGCCGCATCCATCTGGCCGAGGCGATTTCGTACCGCATGAGTTCGGAGCGAATGGCGCAGGCGGCGTGACGTTCCCCTCCCCCGTGAGGGAGGGAGGGTGACCGGCCCGGCCCGCAGGAACTCGACGGTCTGAGCTACGCGGCCCGATCGTAGTGGCCAATGATTTCCGCGGCAGCTACTTAACCGGAATCATGAGATGTGCGTAGGGAGTGCCCGCCCACATCACATATGGCCTGGACGTGTCAGGTTTGGGGTCAGCCGGATAGCCCTGCATCATGTCCGTTGCGTTGACGATCATCACGTGCGGTCCGGTCTCCACCCAATTGTTGCCTTCCTCGGGCTTCGTCGCATAAGGATCGGTGTTGCTGCCATCGGTGCCGCCGGCCAGCATATACATGAAGCCGACCTTGCCCTTGGGCGGTTCCTTTTTTCCAATCCACGCCATCGCCCATTCCATCGCGTTGGCATCGCCACACATTGGATCCGGGCCAGGTGTGGCCGGGTTGTCCGGCATGCACCAGAAGCCGTTTGTGCCCTCGCGCAGTGTGCGCATTGCACCCTTCTCATCCATAGCGTGGATCGCAGCGCCGCTTGCTACAGCGGGGGGTGCGGCGGATTCAGCGCTCTTGATCATCGCAGCGTCATCGGCGGTTGCGCCTTGCATCGCAACCAAACTGCCCGCTGCCACAAGGGCAGCGACCGTCAGAAGCCGTGTCATGGCCGTTCTCCGGTTTTGAGTTCTTGTGCATGATGTCGGACGCACGGCCTCCCAGAGCCGTTTGTCGGTGGTTAAATCGTAGCAGATCGCGTGCACCGGGACAACGATGTTTTAGCAATTGCTAATATCTGTCGGGTTATACTAGAACTCTATGCGCGCTAGCGAGGGTCTTTCCTTCGCCTTCAGCTCCAGCCGCCGCGCGTGCAGCACCGGTTCGGTGTAGCCGTTGGGCTGGACGCGGCCCTTGAAGACCAGGTCGCAGGCGGCGAGGAAGGCGATCGACTTGTCGAAGTCGGGCGCCATCGGCCGGTAGAGCGGATCGCCTGCGTTCTGGCGGTCGACGACGCCGGCCATGCGCTTCATCGTCTCCATAACCTGGTCTGAGGTGCACACGCCGTGATGCAGCCAGTTGGCGATGTGCTGCGAGGAGATGCGCAGCGTCGCGCGGTCCTCCATCAGACCAACGTCATTGATGTCAGGCACTTTCGAGCAGCCGACGCCCTGGTCGATCCAACGCACGACATAGCCCAGTATGCCTTGCGCGTTGTTGTCGAGCTCGTTCTGGACCTCCTCCGGCGACCAGTTCGGCCGCACCGCTACCGGCACCGACAAGATGTCGTCGAGCTTTGCCTTGGGGCGGCTCTTCAGCGCCGCCTGCACAGCGTCGACGTCGACCTTGTGGTAGTGGGTGGCGTGCAGCGTCGCCGCTGTCGGCGAGGGCACCCAGGCGGTGTTGGCGCCGGCCCTGGGATGGGCGATCTTTTCCGCCAGCATCGCCGCCATCAGATCGGGCATCGCCCACATGCCCTTGCCGATCTGGGCGCGGCCGGCCAGCCCGCATTCCAGCCCGGTGTCGACGTTCCAGGCTTCGTAGGCGGCAATCCAGGCGGCCTGCTTCATGTCGCCCTTGCGGATCATCGGGCCGGCTTCCATCGAGGTGTGGATCTCGTCGCCGGTGCGGTCGAGGAAACCGGTGTTGATGAAGACGACGCGATCCTTGGCGGCGCGGATCGCCTCCTTGAGGTTGACGGTGGTGCGCCGCTCCTCGTCCATAATGCCCATCTTGATGGTGTTTTTCGCCATGCCGAGCAGCGCCTCGACACGGTCGAATATCTCGACGGCGAAGGCGACTTCCTCCGGCCCGTGCATCTTGGGCTTTACGACATACATCGAGCCCGCGCGGGAATTGGCGCGTCGTCCGTTCGGGCCGACATCGTGCAGCGCGATCAGCGCCGTCATCGCCGCATCCATTATGCCTTCCGGCACTTCGTTGCTGTCGCGATCTGTAATCGCCGGATTGGTCATGAGGTGGCCGACGTTGCGGATCAGCATCAGCGAGCGGCCAGGCAGGGACAGCGCGCCACCATCAGGCGCGGTGTACGACCGGTCGGGATTGAGTTTACGCGTAAACGTGCTGCCGGCCTTGGTGATCTCCTCGGCAAGGTCGCCCTTCATCAGGCCGAGCCAGTTGCGGTAGACCAAAACCTTGTCCTGCGCATCGACCGCCGCGACCGAATCCTCGCAGTCCTGGATGGTCGTCAGCGCCGATTCCAGCACGACATCGGCAATGCCGGCCGGATCGGTCTTGCCGATCTGGTTGCTGCGGTCGATCACAATCTCGATATGCAGGCCATTGCGGGTGAGCAGGACGGCTTCGGGATTATCGGCGCCGCCGCGATAGCCGGCAAACTGTTTGGGATCGGCGAGCGTCGTGGCGCCGGCGCCCTCGCCCAGCCGCAGCATGCCGTTGGCCACGGCAAGCCCGTTCACCCCCGCCCATTTGCCGGTCGTCAGCGGGACCGATTCGTCGAGAAAACCCTTCGCCCAGGCAATGACCTTGGCGCCGCGCACGGGATTGAACCTGGCGCCCCTCTCGGCGCCGTCGGTCTCGGGAATGGCATCGGTGCCGTAGAGCGCATCATAGAGCGAGCCCCAGCGCGCATTGGCGGCATTCAGCGCGTAACGCGCGTTCATCACCGGCACTACCAATTGCGGCCCTGCAACCACCGAGATCTCGGGGTCGACATTGTCCGTCGCGACGGAGAAGGCCGGCCCTTCCGGCGCGAGATAGCCGATTTCCCTCAGGAAATCCTTGTAGGCTTCCATGTCGGCGGGCGCGCCATTGTCGCGAGACCAGTGGTCGATCTGGCCCTGCAGCGCGTCGCGTTTTGCGAGCAGAGCCCGGTTCCTCGGCGCCAAATCATGCACAATGGCCGAGAAGCCGGTCCAGAAGGCGTCGGCTGCAATGCCGGTGGCCCGCAGCGCCTCGTTCACGACGAAATCATAAAGCTCGCGGGCAATCCGCAATCCGGCGATTTCGACGCGATCGGTCATCGGGCTTCTCCAGACGAAGGGCTTTGGCCGGGCCTTTGACATGTCAGGGTGGCAGGGTCAATTCAGCTTAGGTGAAGGTAGGGCATTTTCGCCGCCGGCCAAAGCCGCCAATCTCCCCCTTGTGGGGGAGATTGCGCTCTCCCTCAAACCGCGATCCTTGGCCTGCCCGACGCCACCGCCACCACATGGGCCTCGATAAACATGCGCTGGCCCTCGACGGTCGAGACGCGGAATTCGCTGGCGATCTCGATTTCGGCGCTGTCGGTGCCGGCGTCCCTGGCCCGCCCGGCGGCAATGGTGCGGACATCGGTTTCCGCTGCCGCGATCGCCGCCGCCTCGTCATTGAAGTCACGCACGCTTTCGCCTGAGGCGACGCGAAACAGCCCTTCCTGGGGCTGGCTGACGCGCGCCTCCGCCGAAACCCTGACCTGGCCGACGACGGCGCCGAGCGCATTGGCGACATCGGCATCTTCGGGCACCACGCAGTCATGGCCGACCAGCGGTGGCAGCCCGGCATAATGCAGCGGCGCCGAGGCGCCGAGGCCGATGACCGGGCGGTCGAGGGCGACGCTCAGCCGTGCGATGCCGGGATGGGAATCGACTGCGCGCTGGACCAGCGCGTGCGCCACGGTCGCCGCGCCGTCCAGCCCGTCCTCGGCAAAGGCGGTTTCGAGGACGACTTCCGCCGACAGCCGGGTCAGCGTGGTCAGCACCCGTTCCGAGATCGCCTCCGGTGAGGCGGCGATCGCCTGCCCGCGGCCGTCGCGCCTGCGGGCGAACAGCTCGGCACCGAGCCGAGCCGTGGCGGCATCCCAGTTGGCCTGCTTGCCCAGCACATGGGCGGCGTCCGACGGCGTAAAACCGGCGACATGCACCAGCCCGCGCGACACCAACCGGTTCAAGGTGGCGTTCTGGGCGTTTGATGTCAAAAGCCTGTCGACGGCGAGGGGCGTCGAGCCGATCAGTTCATAAAGCTTGGCCTCGGCGCCGGTCAGGCCGGCAGCCAGCCGCTCCGGCACGCCAGTCCTGACCGCCAGCCGGCCATCCATGCGGCTGGGGTTGGCCGCGCGGATTTGGCGTTCCAGTTCGACGGTCACCGCTTCGCCATGCATCATGCCGGCCAGCGCCAGCGGCACCAGGCGGCGCGGCCCGAGCAGGATTCTTGGGTTGAGCGCGCCATCCTCCAGCGCCACTTCGGAATCGCCGCCGAGCCCAAAGGTGCGCATGGCCACCGCCTCGACCATGGTGCGGAAACCGCCGACGGTGGCGCCTTCCGGGTCAAGCCTGGGACGGCCCTGGTCGAGCACGGCAACGTCGGTGGTGGTGCCGCCGATGTCGGAGACGACTGCATTGTCGAGGCCGGTCATGTGGCGAGCGCCGACAAGGCTGGCGGCCGGGCCTGAAAGAATCGTCTCGATCGGCCGCTGGCGGGCGAAGGCGGCCGAAACCAGCGCGCCGTCGCCGCGCACCACCATCAGCGGGGCGGCGATGCCGCGCGCGGCAAGAAAGCCCTCGGTCGCCGCCACCAGCCGGTCGATCATCGAGATCAGCCTCGCGTTGAGCAGCGTCGTCAGCGCCCGGCGCGGGCCGCCGAGCTTGGCCGAAAGCTCGTGGCTGGCGGTGACCGGCAGGCCTGTTATGTCGCGGATCAGGTTCCGCGCGCTTAGCTCATGCGCCGGGTTGCGGGTGGCGAAATAGGCGCAGACGGCAAAGCCGGACACCGAGGCGCCGAGTTCCGGCAGCGCTGCCTCCAGCCCGGACAGATCGAGTTTTGCCGCATTGCCGTGGACATCGTGGCCGCCGGGGCAGAACACGACAGGGTCGGTGCCGAGTGCGGCCTTCAGCCCGTCGCGGGCAAGGTCGCCCTCGGCAAAGCCGATCATCACCAGCGCGACGCGGCCGCCCTGGCCCTCGACCAGCGCGTTGGTGGCAAGCGTCGTCGACATCGACACCAGTTTTATCGCTGCCGGATCGGTGGCGGCTTTTTGCAGCACCGCATCGACCGCGCTCGAAATGCCGACCGCCAGATCGTGGCGGGTGGTCAGCGCCTTGGCCTTGGCCAGAACCTTTCCGTTAGCGCCACCGGCTTCCGACCACAGCACGGCATCGGTATAGGTGCCGCCGGTGTCGATGCCGAGGAAGAGGGGGGAGGATTTGGCGGTCATTGGCGAATCCGGGATTTTGCTCCCCGCCCTTAGCCGATACGCGCCGGCGGATAAAGCCGCGAGCGCTGGGCCACGAAGCCTGATCCCCCTCAGCTACGCGCGGACGGCTTCTCAATCGCCCATCTTCAGCGCCTGGATAAACGCCTCCTGCGGGATGTCGACCTTGCCGAACTGGCGCATCCGCTTCTTGCCCTCTTTCTGCTTGTCGAGCAGCTTGCGCTTGCGCGAGACGTCGCCGCCGTAGCATTTGGCGGTGACATCCTTGCGCAGCGCCGAGATCGTCTCGCGGGCGATGACCTTGCCGCCGATTGCCGCCTGGATCGGGATCTTGAACAGATGGTTCGGGATCAGTTCCTTCAGCTTCTCGCACATCAGCCGGCCGCGCTTTTCTGCCGCCGTGCGGTGGACCAGCATCGACAGCGCGTCGACCGGCTCCTCGTTGACCAGGATCGACATCTTGACCAGGTCGCCTTCCTTGTAATCGGTAAGGTGATAGTCGAAGGAGGCATAGCCCTTGGAGATCGACTTCAGCCGGTCGTAAAAGTCGAAGACGACCTCGTTGAGCGGCAGGTCGTAGGTCAGCATGGCGCGCTTGCCGACATAGGACAGGTCGGCCTGGATGCCGCGCCGGTCCTGGCAGAGTTTTAGGATGCCGCCGAGATACTCGTCCGGCGTCAGGATGGTGGCGCGGATCCACGGCTCCTCGATAGCCGATATCTTGACCACGTCGGGCATGTCGGCGGGGTTGTGCAATTCCTTGGTCGTGCCGTCGTTCAACAGCAGCCGGTAGACGACCGACGGCGCCGTGGCGATGAGGTCGAGGTTGAACTCGCGCTCCAGCCGCTCCTGGATGATTTCCAGATGCAGCAGGCCAAGGAAGCCGCAGCGATAGCCGAAACCGAGCGCGGCGCTGGTTTCCATTTCAAAGGAGAAAGAAGCGTCGTTGAGGCGCAGCTTGCCGACTGCGGCGCGCAGATCCTCGAAATCGGCGGCATCGACCGGGAACAGGCCGCAGAACACCACCGGCTGCGCCGGCTTGAAGCCGGGCAGGGCCTGTGCCGTCTGGCGCTTGTCCTCGGTGATGGTGTCACCGACGCGGGTGTCGGCGACTTCCTTGATCGAGCCGGTGAAGAAGCCGAACTCGCCGGGGCCGAGCTCGTCGACATTGATGCGGGCCGGGGTGAAGACGCCGGTGCGCTCGACCAGGTACTTGGCACCGGTGCCCATCATGCGAATGGTCTGGCCCTTCTTCAGCACGCCGTCGATGATGCGGACCAGGACGATGACGCCGAGATAGGCGTCGTACCAGCTGTCGACCAGCATCGCCTTCAGCGGGGCAGCAATGTCGCCCTCGCGCGGCGGCGGCAAATCGTTGACGATCGCCTCCAGCACGTCGGGAATGCCGAGCCCGGTCTTGGCCGAGATCAGCACGGCGTTGGAGGCGTCGATACCGATCACCTCCTCGACCTGCTCGCGGATGCGCTCCGGCTCGGCCGCCGGCAGGTCGACCTTGTTCAGCACCACGACGATCTCGTGGTTGTTGTCGATGGCCTGGTAGACATTGGCCAGCGTCTGCGCCTCGACGCCTTGCGAGGCATCGACGACCAGCAGCGAACCCTCACAGGCGGCCAGCGACCGCGACACTTCGTAGGCGAAGTCGACATGGCCGGGCGTGTCGATCAAATTTAGGATATAGTCCTCGCCATTGCTGGCGCGGTATTTCAACCGCACGGTCTGCGCCTTGATGGTGATGCCGCGCTCGCGCTCGATGTCCATCGAGTCCAGCACCTGCTCCTTCATGTCGCGCAGCTCCAGCCCGCCGGTGGACTGGATCAGCCGGTCGGCAAGCGTGGATTTGCCATGGTCGATATGGGCGACGATGGAGAAATTGCGGATGTTCTTGATCGGCGTGGTCATGCCGCGCGCTTTAGCAGGGGCAGCTTGCCCGGGCAAGCGGCCGGGCGCGCGGCCGGGGCAATCGCTGAGGTTTGCGCTGCCGGACGGGGGGCGCAACACCGTTAATGCCGGACGGGGGGCGCAACACCGTTAAGCTTTGATCCATCAGATTAGAGCATAGTCCGCGCCCTGCGTGATAGGCCACGAGCTGTCACCGTATGGGGGCCAAGCAATGCTACAATCTGGACGTCATTTTCTCAATTCCGAGAGCGGCTCCCTCGCGCCGATACTCGCCATCATGCTTATCCCGATGTGTGCCGCTCTGGGCTTTTCAATCGACTACAACTCAGCCGTTGCGACCAGGGGATCGATGCAGAATGCGCTCGATGCCGCGACCCTGTCGATCACGACGCTGCCAACCAGCACGTCACTGGCGGACCGTCAGGTGAAACTGCAGGAGTCGTTTACGGCCAATAGCGGGCAAGGCATCGCCAAGCTCGACAGCTTCGTCGTCGCTGCCGACGGCACCGCCAGCATCAATGCTTCGGCCAGCTTTGCCATGCCGACGAACTTCATGCAGATCGCCCACGTCGACACGGTGCAGATCGGCGTCGCGTCGGCGGTGCGCAAGCGGCCGGCGCTGGTGCAGACCACGTTCAAGATCGACAAAGTGTCGGGCCATTGGGGCAAGACGATGAGACTCTACGGCACGAAATTCGGCGAGACGGCGGCCAACCCGCTGATGAAGATCACCTATGTCTACAACAACTTTGGTGATCCGAAAGGCTACGGCACGTCCACCGTGTACACGGTCAACGGAGCGACGGAAACGAAGGTCCAGGAGCAAAAATGCACGACCAAGACGGTGCAGAATTTCAACAACCTGCCCACTGGAGCGATCACCCAGACGAGCGGCAACAAGAAATACCTGACCACCTGCACCAACACCATGTATCCCGCGAACGGCGCCTGCGCGGTGATCGACGTCAGCCTGATGGATGTGCTGTACCTGCAGATGGATGTGCCGTCGGCCCAAACACCCAAGCTCAAGTCGAACGACGCGAACACATCGAATCGGTTGTACATCGACGGCGTTGAAGTCGCGAACGGCAAACTGGTGGACATCTTCACCGCCGTGCCGTGCGGCCAACCCAGCCAGCAGGCCTGGGAAGATGGCGGCAATCCCGTACCGGCTCCGGTGTCCAACGCCGACTTCTTCTACACCGTGACCGGCAAATGCGATTTCAACCAGCGGCCTTCGCAAACAGTGCTTACGCAATAGGCCGGCGACCGCGGCGCGCCGAGAAGGGGCGCGGGTCCGCACAGCATCAGATTTCAACGCCGTCCGGCCGCCCCGGGCGGCGTTTTTGTGTGGGCAACGGTTCGAAATTCGAAGGCCTAGGGTGACGCCGTTTGGCTTCCCCCTTGTGGGAGGGGAAGGACCGATCACGAAGCGGTGATGGCTGTAACGAAGGCCCAGGCAGCGGCGAACAGCTGATGTGATCGCCATTCCGGCGCGCCACCAACCCTGGGAGACCATCATGACCAATCTCACCCGCCTGACCTTGCCGGCACTTGCCTTCGCGCTTTGCTCGACGGCGCTTTTTGCCGGCGGCGTTGCGCGCGCCGAAGATGCGATGAAGCCGGCCGATGCGATGGCGACTGACGCCATGAAGCCGGCGACCGACGCGATGAAGCCCGCGGATCCGATGGCGGTCGAAAAGCTGAAGGGCTGCATGGACAAGGCTGCCATGGAAACCGACGCGATGAAGAAGGACGAGGCGACCAAGACCTGCGACGCAATGGGCACGGCCAAGTAGGCCACGTCCGGAACGGGGTCGAGCCAGCCGACGCACACGCCCGCACGGCAATGTGAAACCGCGACGAACCTATCTGTCGTATAGTCGAAAACCTCATGCAGGAGAGATCAGAGATGGCCGGCATTGAAAGAACCGCCGCGAAACGATTGACCAACGTCGCCTGGGGCGCGCTTGCGGCGCTGATGCTCGCGGCGGCTGGCGCCGCCTTGTGGCAGACGCCGGCGATCTCGGCCGAGGCGGCGGTGGTGATCCCGCCACCGGCGATGGACGAAAAACCCGCCGCCGGCACCGCCAGGGCGATCTTCGCCGGCGGCTGCTTCTGGGGCGTGCAAGGCGTGTTCCAGCACGTCAAGGGCGTGACCAGCGCCGTCTCCGGCTATGCCGGCGGCGACAAGGACACCGCCGTCTACGAGACGGTCGGCACCGGACTGACCGGGCATGCTGAAGCCGTCGAGATCATCTACGAGCCGTCCAAAGTCAGTTACGGACAGTTGCTGCAGGTGTATTTCTCAGTCGCGCACAACCCGACGCAGCTGAACTACCAGGGTCCGGACCGCGGCCCGCAATACCGTTCGACGATCTTTGCCGAAAGCGACGCGCAGAAGAAGATCGCCGAGAGCTATATCGCCCAACTCGACAAGGCCAAGGTGTTTCGGGAGCCGATCGTGACCACGCTGGAGACGGGGAAAAAATTCTATCCGGCCGAGGACTACCACCAGGACTTTTTGACGCTGAACCCGACCTACCCCTATATCGTCTACAACGACCTGCCCAAGGTCGAGAGTTTGAAGACGCTATTCCCGGATCTTTACAGCGACAAGCCGGTGCTGGTGCTGGCCGCCAACAAGAGCTGATGCGGCTCAGGATAAAACGATCTGTAGCGATCCTTCGCGCCCCCTCTGTCCTGCCGGACATCTCCCCCATTTGGGGGGAGATCGGCCGTCATGACGGCTTTCGCCAATCTCCAAAGTTGTGTGCGTCAAGTTCTGCAAAATGGCGTGACATTCAGCGGTGACGTTGGCGTGTCCGCCGCGCAGCCCCCGTGTTTAGCGGAGCGGCGGACGTGGCGGGCCGCGTCTCAGGCGTCCGATGCTCCAGCGAGCGCGCGGGCAACAATGCCCGCTATTGCACGCCCAGAAACTGCCTGAGCTCCGGCGTCCTGGGGTTGGCGAAGACGTCCTCGGGGGCGCCGATCTCGTGGACGCGGCCCTGATGCATGAAGACGACGCGCGAGCAGACGTCGCGTGCAAAGCGCATCTCGTGGGTGACCATCACCAGCGTCATGCCTTCCGCCGCCAATTCCTTGACGACGGCCAGCACCTCGGCGACGAGCTCGGGATCGAGCGCCGAGGTGATCTCGTCGCATAGCAGCGCGATGGGCTGCATGGCGAGCGCCCGGGCGATCGCCACACGCTGCTGCTGGCCGCCGGACAATTCGTCCGGCAATGCGTCGAACTTGTGGGCGAGACCGACGCGGTCGAGCATTTTTCGCGCGACCGCCTCGGCGTCCTTCTTCGGCGTCTTCTTCACCACCATCTGCGACAGCATGACATTGCCGCCGGCGGTGAGATGCGGAAACAGGTTGAATTGCTGAAAAATCATGCCGACCTTCAGGCGCAGCGCCTTGAGATGCACCTCGTCGGGCAGGAACTGGGCGCCGGCGACAACGATCGAGCCTTCATCGATGGTCTCCAGCCCGTTGATGCAGCGCAGCAGCGTCGACTTGCCCGAACCGCTCTTGCCGATGATGGCGACGACCTCGCCCGCCGCGACGTCGATGGAAATCCCCTTCAGCACCTCGTTGCCGCCGAAACGCTTCTTCACCTCAGTGATTGCGATGAGCGACATTAAGCTTCCTTTCCAGGAGCTGGCTGGATTTCGACAGCGGCCAGCACAAAGCAAAATAGATGAGCGCGACCAGGCCATAAACGGTGAACGGCTGGAATGTCGCGTTGGTGACGATCGAACCGGCCTTCGACAGTTCGACGAAGCCGATGATCGAGGTGAGCGCGGTACCCTTCACCACCTGCACCGAGAAGCCGACGGTCGGCGGCACCGCCACTTTCAGCGCCTGCGGCAGGATGACGTAACGCATCTGCTGGAGATAACCCATGCCGAGGCTGGCGGACGCCTCCCATTGGCCCTTGGCAATGCTCTCGACGCAGCCACGCCAGATTTCGGCGAGGAAGGCTGCGGTCCACAGGATGAGCGCGACACAGGCGGCAAGCCAGGCGGGAACGTCGATGCCAAACAGGCCAAGCCCGAAGAAAGCCAGAAAGAGCTGCATCAGCAGCGGCGTGCCCTGAAACAGCTGGATGTAGCCGCGTGACAGAAACTGCATCCCACGCCGGCCGCCGATGCGCAGGAAAAGCAGGGCCGCGCCGACGATGCCGCCACCGATGAAGGAGACCAGCGAGAGGACAACGGTCCAGCGCGCGGCCAGAAGCAGGTTGCGCAGGATGTCCCAGAAGCTGAACTCGATCATGGCGCCTGTCTCATCGCGGCGCCTTCCTCGGGAACAGCATCCCGCCCAGGCCGGCCAGCAGCTGGCGCAGCAGGATGGCGAGCGCCAGGTAGATCAAGGTGGAGACGAAGTAGGTTTCGAAGGCCCTGAAATTGCGCGACTGGATAAAGTTGGCGGCGAAGGTCAGGTCCTCGGCGGCAATCTGCGAAACGACGGCCGAACCCAGCATAACGATGACGATCTGCGACGACAGCGCAGGCCAGATGCGCTGCAGCGCCGGGACCAGAACCACGTGCCAGAAGGTCTGGAACGGGGTCATGGCGAGGCTGGCGCCGGCCTCGAACTGGCCGCGTGGCGTGGCCTGGATGCCGGCGCGGATGATCTCGCAGCTGTAGGCGCCGAGGTTGACGATCATGGCGAGGTTGGCGGCGGTCAGTTCCGACATCCTGATGCCAAGCGACGGCAGGCCGAAGAAGATGAAGAACAGCTGGATAAGGAAGGGCGTGTTGCGGATCAGCTCGACATAGGTTGCGACGACGGGTTTTAGCCATTTCGGCCCCAGCGCCCGCACCCAGGCGCAGGCAATGCCCAATGCCACGCCGAACACCGCGCCAATCAGAATGAGCTGCACGGTGATCCGGATGCCCTTGAGCAGCACCGGCAGAGAACCGATCAGCCAGCCGAAATCGAACTGATAGGTCATGACTTGCTATCCGACCTCAGCCACACGCGGCGATCACAGCTCAGTCGGCAGGTCCACCTTCAGCCATTTTTGCGAAATCGCGTTGAGGGCGCCATCGGACCTGGCGGCGGCGATGATGCCGTTGATCTTGGCCATCAACGCCGGCTGCTCCTTGTTCATGCCGATGTAGCAAGGCGAGTTCTTGATCAGGAACTTGAGCTCCGGCCGCTTGGGCGGGTTCTTTTCGAGGATGGCGGCGGCGACGACATTCCCGGTCGCGATCACCTCGACCTGGCCCGAAAGGAAAGCGGAAATAGTGCCGTTATTGTCCTCGTAGCGCTTGATCTCGACGCTCGCCGGCACAACCTTGGTCAGTTCGAGATCTTCGATCGCGCCGCGGGTGACGCCAACGGTCTTGCCGGCGAGGTCTTCCGCTTTTGCGACGGCGACGTCTGCCGGAGCGAACACGCCGTTGTAGAACGGAGCATAGGCTTCGGAAAAGTCGATGACCTTCTCGCGATCGGGATTCTTGCCGAGGCTGGAAATGACCAGGTCGACTTTGTTGGTCTGGAGATAGGGAATGCGGTTGGCGCTGGTGACCGGGACGATCTCGACCTTGGCGCCGAGCTTTTCGCCAATCAGATTGGCGATGTCGACGTCGTAGCCTTGCGGCGTCATGTCGGCGCCGACACTGCCGAAGGGCGGGAAATCCTGTGGAACGGCGATGCGGACGGTGCCGCGCGCCGCGATGTCGCTCAAGGCGTCGGCCCGCGCCTGCGGAGACGAAGCCATGGCCATTCCAACGGCGGCGGCGAAGGCCAGCATGCAGACATTGCGACGGTTCATTATCTTTCCCTTTGACTGGACAAAACCAATTGGTCGCCAGGGCAAAGCAACAGACATGCCAAACCATCGAAATCGCTGCGAATCGGACTTTCCCGGCGGGATTGGCAAGGTGGGATTGGCAAGGCAGTCTTCACGAGCCGCTGCCGCCCGAGCAATCGACTGCCTAAATATTGTGCAATTCGGCGGTTTGCCAGTCAGTCGTAGGACAGATCCGTCGCCTTGCCGCCGAAGACGCGGTAGGCATAAAACGAATAGAAAATGATGATCGGCAGCACCACCACCGTGCCAGCCAGGATGATGGCAAGGCTTTCAGGCGCGGACGCCGCCTGCCAGATGGTCAGCCTGTCGGGCACGACGAAGGGATAGAACGACCAGGCGAGGCCGGCAAAGCCCAGCGTGAAGATGGCGGCCAGCGTCAAGAACGGCGTCAGCGCATGGCGGTCGCCGGCCTTAGGCAGATGGAAGGTCTGCCGCCACAGCCATGCGAACAGCACCGCCGACAGGACCGGCAGCGGCGACAAATAGAGCATGGCCGGCCAGACGAACCATTTGTCGAAGATGCGCGGACTGGCGAGCGGCGTGGCCAGCGAGACGGCGACCATGCCGAGCGCGGTCAGCACCAGCGCCCGGCGCAGCCATAGCACCGCCTTCTTCTGCAATTCGCCTTCCGTCTTGTAGATGACCCAGGCCGCGCCCATCGCCGCATAGGCGGCGGCAAGGCAGAGCGCCACCAGCGCGCCGAAGGCCATGCCGCCGGGGCCGACATCAAGGCCCAGCACATAGATCCCCAGCATGTAGCCCTGCGCCAGCGAAGCGATGACCGAGCCCAGGAAGAAGATGCGGTTCCAGCGATGCTTGTGACCGGCCGGCACCTTGGCCCGGAAATCGAAGGCAACGCCGCGCAGGATCAGGCCGACAAGGAGCAGGAAGACCGGAATGTAGAGCGCGGTGAGGATGGTGCCGTGCGCCAGCGGGAAGGCGACCAGCAGCAGGCCGACGGCCAGTACCAGCCAGGTCTCGTTGGCGTCCCAGAACGGGCCTATTGCGGCGATCATCGTGTCCTGCTCGGCGTCCCCGGCGGCTGCGAACAGGATGCCGATACCGAGATCAAAGCCGTCGAGGATGACGTAGATCAGGATGGCAAGGCCCATCAGGCCGGCGAAGATGAGGGGGAGCAATGTCGGCCAGTCGAGGGTCATCGCCGTTCTCCTATTTCGCCGCCGGCTGCGACAGCGGCGCGTCGAGAACGCCCGGCAGCGGCGAGGCATCGCCGTCCTTCGCCGCCTTCAGCGCCAGGTAGACCAGCACGCCGAGATAGGCGATCAGAAGCAGCGCATAGAGGATGAGATAGACCGCAAGCGACAGCGCGACCTGGCTGCCGGCGACCGGGCCGACGGCATCGACAGTTTTCAGCACGCCGGTGACCAGCCACGGTTGGCGGCCGATCTCGGTGGTGTACCAGCCGGCCAGTGTCGCCAGCCAGCCGGACAGCGCCATCGGCACCATCACCAGCGCCAGCGGTCTCGGCAGGCTGTGCCGGCGCTTGAGGAAAAAGGCGGCCGACCAGGAGACGACGAGCATCAGGACGCCGGTGCCGACCATGATGCGAAAAGCCCAGAACACCGGGAACACCGGCGGGTGGTTGCCGGCATAGTCGTTCAGCCCCGGCACGACACCGCTGGCGCTGTGCGTGAGGATGAGGCTGGCGCCATCGGGGATGGTGAGCTCGAATTTGTTCTCCCTTGCCGCCTCGTCGGGAAGCGCGAAAAGCACCAGCGGCACGTTGGGGCCGGTGTTCCAGTTTGCCTCCATGGCGGCGACCTTCTGCGGCTGATGCTCGAGCGTGTTGAGGCCATGCTGGTCGCCGGCGAAGATTTGGATGGGGATCAGGACCGCCGCGGTGAAGACACCGGTGCGCAAGGCTTTCCACATCGATTCCGAACGGTCGCCATAGAGATAGCGCAGCGCCGACAGGCCGGCGATCAGGAACGAAACCGTCAGGCCGGAGGCAAGCAGCATGTGGACGAGCCGGTAGGGCATGGACGGGTTGAAGACGATCGCCCACCAGTCGGTAGCGTGGGCTACGCCGTCGCGCATCTCGAAGCCGACCGGCGTCTGCATCCATGAATTGAGCGCGATGATCCAGAAGGCGGACAGGGTGGTGCCGCCGGCCACCAGCACGGTTGCCAGCGTGTGAATGCGGTTGGAAACGCGGCGGAAGCCGAACAGCATGATGCCGAGGAACGCCGCCTCGAGGAAGAAGGCGGTGAGTATCTCATAGGCGAGCAGCGGGCCGGCGATGTTGCCGACGATTTCCATGTAGCCCGGCCAGTTGGTGCCGAACTGGAAGCTCATGGTGACGCCCGAAACCACGCCCATGGCAAAGGACAGCGCGAACACCTTCACCCAGGTGAAATAGGCGCGCATCCAGGCGGTATCGCCGGTGGCGTTGTAGCGAAGCTTGAAGAACAGCAGCATCCAGCCAAGCGCGATGGTGATAGCCGGAAACAGGATATGGAACGAGATGTTGGCGCCGAACTGGATGCGCGAAAGGATGAGCGGGTCCATGGCGGGCTCCGGCTGCTGCTATGTCAGGGAAGATAGGCCGGATGCGCCAGGCGGTCAAAGCGGCGTGGCGTCACGCGAGGCGGAACGCCGCAGGACTGCGGCAGCGGTGGATGCGCCGATGTCCAGAATGTCAGGAGTGCCATTGACTTCCGGCCGCGCGCACCGACATTCAGCGGACTAAAATCAACAGACCTCCTTTCAAGCAGCCGTTTTTCAACCATGCCATCGATCATTTCCATTTCCGGGGTCACCAAGACCTACGCCACCGGTTTCAAAGCGCTGAAGGAGATCAACCTCGATATCGAGCGCGGCGAGATTTTTGCGCTGCTCGGGCCGAACGGCGCCGGCAAGACGACGCTGATCTCGATCGTCTGCGGTATCGTCAACCGCTCGTCGGGCACGGTCAGCGTCGACGGCCACGACATCAGCCGGGATTATCGCGCCGCACGCAGCCTCATCGGGCTGGTGCCGCAGGAACTGACCATCGACGCGTTCGAGAGCGTGTGGGCGACGGTCAACTACAGCCGCGGCCTGTTCGGCAAGCCGGCCAATCACGCCTTTGTCGAGAAAGTGCTGCGCGACCTGTCGTTGTGGGACAAGAAGGACGCCAAGGCGATCACCCTGTCCGGCGGCATGAAGCGGCGGCTGATGATCGCCAAGGCGCTGTCGCACGAACCGAGGGTGCTGTTCCTCGACGAGCCGACAGCCGGCGTCGACGTCGAGCTGCGTCAGGACATGTGGGCGATGGTGCGCCGGCTGCGCGAGGATGGCGTCACCATCATCCTGACCACGCACTATATCGAGGAGGCCGAGGCGATGGCCGACCGCGTCGGCGTCATCAATCGCGGTGAGATCGTGCTGGTTGAGGACAAGGTGCAACTGATGCGCACACTCGGCCGCAAACGGCTGTTGCTGGAATTGCGCAGCCCGCTCGCCACCATACCCGAGAAATTGTCGCGCTACGCTTTGGAGCTTTCGCCGGACGGTGATCGACTGACTTACACCTATGACAACCAGAGCGAGCGGCCGGGCGTCGCTTCGCTGCTGCGCGACCTTGAGACGGCCGGCATCCAGTTCCGCGATATCGACACGCAAAACAGCTCGCTCGAGGAGATCTTCGTCAACCTGGTGAGGAAGGGCGCATGAACCTGCGAGCCGTCTGGGCGATCTACAAAATGGAAATGGCGCGCGCCTTTCGGACCGTGCTGCAGAGCATTGTCTCGCCGGTCATCTCGACATCGCTCTATTTCGTCGTCTTCGGCTCGGCCATCGGCTCGCGCATCACCGAGATCGACGGCATCAGCTACGGCGCCTTTATCGTGCCGGGGCTGATCATGCTGTCGCTGCTGACGCAGTCGATCTCCAACGCCTCCTTCGCCATCTATTTCCCGAAATTCGTCGGCTCGATCTACGAGCTGCTGTCGGCGCCGGTGTCCTATCTGGAGATCATCATCGCTTATGTCGGGGGTGCGGCGACCAAGTCGATCATACTCGGCCTGATCATCCTGGGGACCGCGTCGCTGTTCGTGCCGCTGACCATCGAGCATCCGTTCTGGATGCTCTCCTTCCTGGTGCTGACGTCGGTGACCTTCAGCCTGTTCGGGTTCATCATCGGCATCTGGGCGAAGAGCTTCGAGCAGCTGCAGCTGGTGCCGCTGCTGATCATCACGCCGCTTACCTTCCTTGGCGGCAGCTTCTATTCGATCGACATGCTGCCCGGCACCTGGCGCACGGTGACGCTGTTCAACCCTGTCCTTTATCTGGTCAGCGGCTTTCGCTGGAGTTTCTACGGCAAGTCCGACGTCTCGATCGGCATCAGCCTCGGCATGACCGTGGTTTTCCTGCTTATCTGCATAGCGATCGTCGCGTGGATTTTCAGGACCGGCTACCGGCTGCGGAACTGACTGAACGGCCTGCCCAGGCGACGCAGCGCCAGCATCCGAGCGATGTTCCCGACCCAAGACGACCAAATCTGGTGACGACGCTTGAAAGCGGCCGTGCGATGGCGGCGCTTGATTTCCATATAACGTTATATATCATGTTATCAATTGCCTGGCAGGTTGATTATGGAAGACGTCATAAGGTCCCTTGGCTTCCTGTGCCTGGGCAGCAGGCTGAAGCGTATTGGCGAGCAATTGCAGGCGGATACGCAGCGCCTGCTCGACTGCCTCGATGTGCCGGTTCAGTCGAGCCAATACCCGCTGCTGGCTGCGCTCGACAGGCTGGGCCCGCTGCCAGTCGGGGAACTGGCGCAATCCCTCGGGGTCGCGCAGCCAGGTGTAACGCGGAGCGTGTCGCTTCTGGCCGAATTGGGACTGGTCGAGGTCAGTCCATCGGATGATGACCAGCGGCGCAGGATTGTCTGCCTTACCCTGCACGGCCAGCGGCTGGTCGATATTGCAAAGCACGACGTCTGGCCGCGCATCGAGAATGCCGTCGCGGATCTGTGCGCGGATCTTTCTGGGCCGCTTCTTGATCAGCTGGCCGCCATCGAGGACGGCCTCGCCGCGGCGCCTCTCGACCGTCGTGTAAAGAAGCCGGAAGGTGCCGCGCAATGAAACACCTGCTTGACCGTCCCGTGTGGAGCGCGCTTCGGACGCGACACCACGCCTTCGCGCAAGGTGACGACCTCGCCATGCGGTATCGGCCCTCGATAGCTCCCTTCGCTGCCAGTGCCGCGGACGATGCGGAAAGCCTGCAGGCGCTCGGAAAACTTGTCTCCCCAGGCGAGAGTGCGATCCTGCTTCAGGTGGACGCCATTGCTCTGCCCGCGGAACTTTCGGCGACTTCGACCGCGCCCGGGGTTCAGATGATTGCCGAGCGGCCATTGCAGATGGTCTCCGACGAGCGCGTGCAACGTCTGAAGCGGGACGATGCAGCTGAGATGCTCGCCTTGGCATTGGTGACCAAGCCCGGCCCATTCACGCTCGAAGCCTTGAGCCTCGGCGATTTTTGGGGTGTGAAGATCGAGGGCCGACTTGCGGCGATGGCCGGCGAACGCATGAAGCAACCCGGCTATACCGAACTTAGCGGGGTGTGCTCACATCCGGAATTTCGAGGCGGTGGCCTGGGCAGGCTGCTGTCGCTGTTCGTGGCAAACCGGATAGCGGCGCGCGGCGAAGTTCCCTATCTCCACGCCTTTGCCAGCAACACCACGGCCATCGGATTATACGAGTCCATTGGCTTCAGGTTGAGAAGCATGATGAACGTGGCCGTGGTTCAGCGCGCCGAATGAGCCCATCAGGCGCATTCCCGCGCATCAGGAAAAGGAAGGATTTCGTATCGACGAAATCCTTCCTTGGCGCTGCTAGCGCCTTGCAGTGATTCAGACCGCGATTTTGCCACCGCCCTGTTTGGTGACGGCGACGACCGACGGCCGCACCGGCATATCGGGCTTGAAGTCAGGCCAGCGGGTCGATAGGTCCTCATAGTAGGAGGGACGGCCAAAAGCCTCCCAGTCCTCGCCGCCATCGGCAGGATGCTGGACCGCGACGAAGGCGGTCTGGTCGTCGGGCGTGAACAGCGGGCCGCAGAGTTCGGCGCCGATCGGCACGCGGAAGAACAGCTTCGAGGTCGCCCGCGCCTCGCCTTCGGTGTCGACCGCCCACAGGCCATCGGTGCGGCCGGTCGCCTTCGGGCCCTGGCCATCGGTCGAGACCCAGAGCCGGCCGGCCGCATCGATGGCGCAATTGTCCGGCATGCCGAACCAGCCATTGGCGGTCGTTGCAGTCGAGAAAGTAGCGCCGACTTCGGCCACCGAGGGATCGCCGCATTTCAACATGATTTCCCACTTGCCCTTGGTGGCAGTGAAATCGCCACCGTCCTCAACAATCTCGACGATGTGGCCGAAGGCGTTTTCGGCGCGCGGGTTGGCAGCGTCGACCTGCTCCGTCTTGCGCTTCGAATTGTTGGTCAGCATGACGTAGACCTTGCCGGTCGTCGGGTGGGGCTGAATATCCTCGGGGCGGTCCATCTTGGTGGCGCCGAGAAGATCGGCGGCAAGCCTTGTCCCGATCAGCACGTCGGCCTGGCTGGCAAAGCCGTTCTCGGCGGTCAACGGATCCTGGCCGTGAACCAGCGGCAGCCATTCCAGGGTACCGTCCTCGGCGAATTTGGCGACGTAGAGCGTGCCGTCGTCGAGAAGATCCATGTTGGCGGCGCGGTCCTCGGCGTTGAACTTGCCGGCCGTGACGAATTTGTAGACATAGTCGAAACGCTCGTCGTCACCTTGGTAGAACACCACTCGGCCATCCTTGGCGACGATCGATTCAGCGCCCTCATGCTTGAAACGGCCCATGGCAGTGCGCTTCCGCGGCACCGAGGTCGGATCGTTGACGTCGACCTCAACGATCCAGCCGAAGCGATTCGGCTCGTTCGGCTCCTTGCCGATATCGAAGCGGTCGTAATGCGCAGCCCATTCATAGGAGCCGTCGGGAATCCCCAGGCGCTTGTAGTTGGCGGCTTCCTTGTGACCTTCCTGCAGCTCGCCCGAGAAATAGCCGTGTATGTTTTCCTCGGCCATGATGTAGGTGCCCCAGGGCGTGACGCCGCCGGCACAATTGTTGACGCTGCCGAAGACCTTCGTGCCGGTCGGATCGGCACTGGTCTTGACCCGGTCGTGGCCGGCGACGGGGCCGGACAGCGCCATCTCGGTGTTGGCGGTGATGCGGCGATTGAGCTTGCCGTCGCGCACCACCTGCCATTTGCCTGATACCTTGCGAATTTCGACGATGGTGCCGCCGTGCGCGGCTATCTCGATATCGACCTGTTCCTTGCTCAGTGGGGCCTGCTTGGCCTCGCCATCGACGATGCTGACAAGGCCCGGGAACATCAGATGCGGATTGGTGTACTCGTGGTTGACCACCAGCAGGCCGTGCTCGGCCGAGCCGTCTATCGGGAGATAGCCGACATAGTCGTTGTTGTAGCCAAACTGTCTTTCCTGGGCCTGCGCCGACTGTTTTGTCGGATCAAATTCCGGCGAATCGGCAAACAGCGGATCGCCCCAGCGCAACAGCACGTCGGCGTCGTAGCCGGCAGCGACATGGTGCTTGTCGTCGACGCCTGCCTCGACCTCGTCGAAACTGAAGACCGAGCCGCCGCCGGCGCGGGCATCGTCGGCGAGGATCAGCGCGAGCGGGCTGACGGTGGCGGCGATGGCGGTTGCCGCGAGCGATCCCTGCAGAAAACCACGGCGCGAGAATCGCGCGGCGATGATTTCGCCCATCGTCTGGTTGTCAGTGGGATTGGTTCCTGGCCCATCGTTTTCCTCGAGCAGGCTGGTGCGGAAATGGGCGTCGGGGCGATGTTCAGTCATGGGGGCGTGCCTCTGGCTCTTTGGGATGGCTGGAGCGTGTTGCTTGACTGACCGCGTATCGCCAGCAGATCACAGTTTGATGACGTTGCCGACCAATTTCCAGCCCGATTTCATGTCTTTGATCAGGCCGCTTGACCGCGACCGACGCTTCCGAAACAAGATCTGCGGCAGGCGCGGAAGCACTGCGTCGGGAGGAACAAAAAAGTGAGTTTCTGGGGACTGGGGCAGCTCGGCATTTCGACGGTGATCTTCCTGCTGGCGGCGACGGCGGCCAAGCAATGGGGGCTGGCGCCGAGCCTCGGCAAGATCGTTCTGACTCTGGCGCTCTATTCAGCGGGCAATCTGATCATGCTGAGGCTGATCCGTGAATTCGGCATGTCGGTGTCGTTCAGCCTGTCGGCGGTGATCCAACTGGTTTCGGTGAACGTGGTGGCACTGGTGTTCTTCGGCGAGCGCGTCAATTCGTTGCAGGCGACCGGCATCGTGCTCGCCGTCGCAGCGGTGGCGCTGATCACGCTCGGACCCTATCTGCAAAAACTGTAGTTGCGCATGACCCCGAAAATCGGAATCGATTTCGGAAAGGATCATGCGCCAAATCAAAGTGCTACAGCGTCCTTTGCGCGTCCAAAAGGACGCGCGGCGCTGTAGGACGATTGGCCCGATGAAGAATACCGCAAACAAGCTGCTCAACTGGATCGAATTCCCGGTGCTTTTGGCCGGACTGGTCATCGCCGGCGGGCTGTGGGGGTTCGAGGAGCTGATGGAGGTGGCGCGGGACACCACGCCGCACGCCTTCGACACGGAAATCATGCTCGCCTTCCGTGAAACGGGACAGCCCGACAATCCGATCGGACCGCCATGGCTGGAAGGGGCGATGCGCGACATCACCAGCCTCGGCAGCGCCATCGTGCTCGGGCTGATCACAGCGGCGGTGATCGTCTATCTGCTGCTGATCCACAAGCCGGGAGCAGCGTTTCTGGTCTTCGTCGCGGTGGCGGGCGGGCAGGCCCTGTCGAGCACGCTGAAGCTCGGAATCGATCGGCCGCGCCCCGACCTGGTCTCGCATCTAGCCGACGTGGCGACGCTTTCGTTTCCAAGCGGCCATGCGATGCTGTCGGCGGTGACATATTTGACGCTGGGCAGCATGGCGTCGCGTTTCCTGCCTGGGCGAACGACCAAGATCTATGTGCTGGCACTTGCCGTGCTGACAGCACTGCTCGTCGGCATCAGCCGCGTCTATCTCGGCGTTCATTGGCCATCGGACGTGCTGGCCGGCTGGTGCGCCGGCTTCGCCTGGGCGATGCTGTGTTGGCTGGTCGCATGGGCGTTCCAGCGATGGCGCGGGCAGACCGCCGGCGCCTGAACCGCCCCTTCCGAACGACGCTGCGCCAATTCTCCTCTAAGTTGCGGCGGCTGGGGCGTGCTGGCCCAGCGGGCGCGCAGGCTCGCCAGGATGCAAACAGCCTGGTGTGCACATGTCTGACATGTGCATGATGATGCTTGAACCATCACAATGATGGTATTATACATGGAATGCAGACTCAGGCGGGGGTTTTTAGCCGATGATCACTGCCGCGCAGATGCGCGCCGCAAGGGCTCTGGCCGGCATCGATCAGAAGACGCTCGCCGAGCGCGCCGGGGTTTCGCTTCCAACCATTCAGCGCATGGAAGCGAGCGACGGCGTGGTCAGGGGCGTGGTCGATACGCTGATGAAGGTCATCCAGGCCCTCGACCGGGCCGGCGTGGAGCTGATCGGCGAGAACCAGGCCAGCGAGCGCGGCGGCAGGGGGGTGCGCCTCAAGCCGGTCGTGCCGCAGAACCCGCCAGGCTGAGCCGAAATAGAGTCGCGACGGCGACCGCCGACAGTCCTGCCGACGATCCCGCCGCCTGCTTGGTTTTATGCGTGGCCGCTGTGCACTTTTTGGCGGCATGCATCAGGAGCGGAAGGCAGTCCATGCATCGAACCCAGCGGGCAATTCATCAACCGGCGCAGCCGACATTTTCCGAACTGTTCACGCCGAAGCTGGCGACGGTGCTGCGCGAAGGCTACACATCAGAGCACTTCAAGGCCGATGCCATCGCCGGACTGACCGTGGCCATCGTGGCGCTGCCGCTGTCGATGGCGATCGCGATCGCATCGGGCGTGTCTCCGGAGCGCGGGCTCTACACTTCCATCATTGGCGGTTTTCTCGTCTCGGCTCTGGGCGGCAGCCGTTTCCAGATCGGCGGGCCGGCGGGCGCCTTTATCGTGCTGATGGCGGCAACCGTGGCACGGGTCGGCGTCGACGGGTTGCTGCTGGCGACGATGATGGCCGGCGTCTTGCTGCTCGTCATCGGCTACCTCAGGCTTGGCACCTACATCAAATTCATTCCTTATCCGGTGACCGTCGGCTTCACCGCCGGCATCGCCATCATCATCTTCTCCGGCCAGATCGTCGAGCTGTTCGGGCTAAAACTCGCCGGCAAAGAACCTGGACCGCTGGTGCCGAAGCTGATGGCGATCGGCGAGGCGGCCGGCACGATCAATCTCGCCGCCACCTTCGTCGCTCTGCTGACCATCGTCGCCATTGCCCTGATGAAACGGTGGCGGCCGAAATGGCCCGCCATGCTGATCGCCATCGGTCTGGCGTCGCTTGTCGTGGCGCTGTTTTCTCTGCCTGCCGAAACGATCGGCACGCGCTTCGGCGGTATCCCGCGCAGCCTGCAAATGCCGGCCTTTCCGCCGATCAGCTTCGACAGGATGATCGACGTCCTGCCGGACGCCCTAGCCTTTGCGCTGCTCGGCGCGATCGAATCGCTGCTGTCGGCGGTGGTCGCCGACGGCATGACAGGAAGGCGGCACCGCTCCAACTGCGAACTCGTGGCGCAAGGCTTCGCCAACATCGCGTCCGCCCTGTTCGGCGGCATTTGCACCACCGGCACCATAGCCCGCACCGCGACCAATGTGCGGGCCGGCGCGCATGGACCGGTATCGGGCATGATCCACTCGGCCCTCCTGCTTGCCCTGATGCTGGTGGCGGCGCCGCTGGCCAGTTACATCCCGCTTGCAGCCCTTGCCGGCGTGCTGGCGGTGGTGTGCTGGAACATGTTTGAGAAGCAGGCCTTTGCCACGCTGCTGCGTGCCTCGCGCGGCGACGCGCTGGTGCTGATGGCGACTTTCCTGATCGTCATCTTCCGTGATCTCACCGAAGGCATCATCGTCGGCTTCGCGCTGGGCTCGATCCTGTTCATCGACCGCATGGCCAAGAGCATTGCGGTTGAGCCGGATCAGGGACTGGTGCAGGACGATGTCGCCGACAGAACCGGCGCCGCCAGCGCATACGATTCCAGCGAAGCCAGCGATGCCGACACCGTCGTCTACCGGATTTCCGGCGCCTTCTTCTTCGGCGCCGCCTCGACCGTCGCCACGGTGCTGGACCGCATCGCCGACCAGCGCAAGAACTTCATCCTCGACTGCTCGGCCGTGCCATTCTTCGATTCAACGGCGGCCAACGTCATCGAGAGCGCTGCCCACAAGGCGAGGCGCGCCGGCGTGCGCTTCATCATATCAGGCGCTTCGCCGCAGACACGCCGCATGCTGATCAACCACGGCGTCAAACGGCCGCTGGTGACATACGCCGCCTCGATCAGGGACGCGCGAGCGCAGTTGAAGAATGCCGCGCCGGGAGAGGTCTAACCCTCTCCTCGTCGTCAGCGATGTCGGACGGACGCAAGCACCGCGTCAGGCAGCGGCGCCGGGCGCGCTGGCGTCTTCGTGCGGCGCGGCGGCCAGATCGGTGCGCGCCTTGCGCGCGAGTTTTTTTGTCGAGCGCCTGGGCCTGTCGCCGAACAGGTCGGCTGCCGCCGCAAGACAGGTCTTTTTCAGGCTTTTCTCCGAGCGCTTCAACAGCTTGCTCAGCAGTCGCGTTTCCTGGGGAGAGCCGAGCGGCCGGTCGTGGGCCTCGAGAAGCGTGCGCAAGACGAACACATCATGCAGTTCGCCCAGCTTTTCGCCAAGTTCGTCGACCGCCTTGCGCCGTGCCTTGATCGGCGTCGGCCACAGCCTTCCAAGCAGCGACAGATGCATGCCGTGAGTCTTTGCCACCTTGCGCAGATCGTGGAAATCGTCGGCATCACCGCGGGAGCCCGCCTTGTCCAGCGCCTTTCTGGCGCGACGCAGAGTGATGCGGGCGCCTTCGGCAAGCACATCGGCGGCCTGTTCGGGCTGGTCGGGCAAGACCAGAGTATCGATGCGGCTGATGCCATGCTCGCAAGCGGCAGTCGCGGCAGCTATCGCGGCGCCGAGGCCAACTCCACCATGCAATTGGTGCTGGCGCGCCACCAGCGTGTCGCGAACGGCATCGAGACCGCCGCCGGCGCTTTGCTCGGGAAAGTTTTTTGCCAGCCGGTCGATGGTTTCAACCAGCGCGGTCGCCTCGCGCGGGCCGGCAAGCAGGGCAGCCACCTCTCGGTAGCATTGGTTCTCGGTACTGCAAAATGTTTCGTCTCCGGGACGGACCAGGCGCAGCAAGGCACGCACCTTCTTCAGCCGCCTGCGGCATTTGTGCAGCGCCTGCTCCGGCCTGTCATGCGCCGCGTCCAGATGGACGAGCGCCTTGCCGATCTCCTCAGCGAGGATGCGCCTGACCTCGCCGGTCAACGGCAGGCGCGGATCGATGCGATAGCTCATGCGGCAATCTCCGGAATCCCCTCGAGGGCGAGCGACGCGTTGTAGAACCTGTGCTCGCCGGTGACTTCGCGGCCGAGCCAATCTGGCAGCATTTCGCCCTGCACGTCCTGCGGCGTCTCAAGCTCGGCGACCACCAGACCGCTGAGCATCCCGCCGAAGACATCGACTTCATAGAGATGGCCGCGATGCCTAACATGGTGGCGTGTCTTCTCGATGACACGACCGATTGCGAAGGCCAGCATCTCTTCCGCATCCGCCAGAAGGATCGGATATTCGAATTCGTCGCGTTCGCGGGCCTTGCTGCCGAATTTGAGCGTCAGCTTTGCCGAGGCGCCGTCGCTGATACGCACGCGGACCGAGCGGTCGGGCGCGGCAACGAGATAGAACTGGCGAATGCGGATGTCCGCTTCGACCAGATCCCGCCAGCCATCGCCGGAGACCAGGAACTTGCGCTCGATTTCCTTGACCATGGCTCCACACTAAAGCGCGTGCGGATGGAGATGGCAAGGTGGAGATCGACAGGTGGAGATCGGCAAGACTTGACTTTAATCATTCGATTGATTAAACAGCGGATCATGAGCAAAGCGACAAACGCCAAAATTCCGCGCCGGGAGGCATCCCCCGCCGAGATGACGCGCGCGGCACTTGTTCGCGCAGCGCTGAAGCTGTTCGGACGCCAGGGTTTTGACGGCACCTCGACGCGCGAGATCGCGGCTGAGGCCAGGGCCAATATCGGCTCGATCGCCTATCATTTCGGCGGCAAGGAAGGGCTTCGCACCGCTGCGGCCGACTATATCGTCGACACGATCCAGACCATTGCCGGCCAGGCGATCGGCAATCTGCAGGGCTCAAGCGAATCAGAAACGGGCGAACCAGAAACGGGCGACCCCGAAGCGGCGCGGGCACAACTGTTCACCGCGCTGGAGCGGATGGTGGCTTTCATCGTGGCAAGGCCGGAGGCCGGCGAGATCGTGCAGTTTGTCCTGCGTGAGCTGTCGCATCCGACGGCGGCACTCGACCGCATCTATGACGGCGTGTTCGAGCCGACGCATCGACGGCTCTGCCTGATCTGGGAGCAGGCGACGGGCGAGGCGGCCGAAAGCGAGGCTACCCGACTCACCGTGTTCACGCTGATCGGCCAGGTCGTCTATTTCCGCATCGGCCGCGAGGCGGTGATGCGCCGCATGGGCTGGCGCGCGATCGGCGACGCCGAGGCCACCAAGATCGCGGCGGCAGTGACGGATAATCTCGGCGCGATTTTGGCTCGGCGTCACTTAACCGACCGGAAGGATCGTAGATCATGAGTTTCCTCTGCTCTGTGCCGCTCGCCGCCCTGCTTTTCAGCACCTGCGCACCGGCGGCGCCGCTCGCCGTCGGCTATGTCGAGGGCGACTATGTGCTGCTCGCGCCGATCGAGGTGGCGCAGGTCGAGACGATTTCGGTCAAGCGCGGCGATCGCGTCGCGCCGGGCACGCCAGTGGTGACGCTGGAAAGCGCCGACGCAAAAATAGCCGTCGCGCAAGCCGAGGCGGCCCTTGCCCAGGCCCAGGCGCAACTTGCCGACCTGCAGGTCGGCAAGCGGCCGGAAGAGATTGAGGTGCTCAAGGCGCAGGTCGACATGGCCAAGGCGCAAGCCGCCGACGCCAAACGCAGATACACCCGCGCCAGCGATTTGTTCAAACGCGGCACCGGCACCCAGGCCGATTATGATACGGCTTCGGCGTCGCTGGAAACTGCCAACGCGCAGCTCGGCCAGGCGGAAGCCAATCTCGCTGTCGGAGGCCTGCCGGCGCGGCCCGAGACGATCAAGGCCGCCGACAATCAGGTCAGGCAGGCGCAATCGGCGCTGGAGCAGGCGCGCTGGCGGCTGTCGAAGCGTGTGCTGGCGGCGCCTTCGCCCGGCCGCATCAACGATGTGATCCGCTATCCCGGCGACACCGCCGGGCCGACCGCCCCGGTCATTTCGATTCTGCCGGACGGCGCGGTGAAGCTCAGCGTCTATGTGCCGGAAAGCGCGTTCTCGTCGGTGGAAGTCGGCACGCTGCTCAACGTCCATTGCGACGGCTGCGGGCCGGACGTGAAGGCTCGCGTCAGCTACGTGTCGCCGGACCCGGAATTCACGCCGCCGGTGATCTACTCGCTCGAGACCCGGCAGAAGCTGGTCTATCTGGTCGAGGCGCGGCCGGAGGGCGACGCCGGCGCGCTGCAACCGGGGCAGATCGTTGATGTCGAACTGGCGGATATCGGCAAATGAACGTCATCGACGTCCACGGCCTGGTCAAGCGTTTTGGTGACAAGACCGTCGTCGACCATGTGACGATGACGGTGGCCGAGGGCGAGATCGTCGGCTTCCTCGGCCCCAACGGCTCTGGCAAGACGACGACCATCCGCATCATGTGCGGCCTGCTGACGCCGGATGAGGGCGAAGGCACGGTGCTCGGCTTCGACATCCGCACCGACAGTCTGAGGATCAAGCGCGAAGTCGGCTATATGACCCAGAAATTCTCGTTCTACGAGGATTTGACCATCGCCGAAAACCTGGAATTCGTAGCGCGGCTCTATGGGTTGAAGCCGCTCAACGAGCATGTCGCCAGGACGCTGGAGGATCTTGGCCTCACCTCGCGCAAGGACCAGTTGGCCGGCACGCTGTCCGGTGGCTGGAAGCAGCGGCTGGCGCTGGCCGCCTGCATCATGCACAAGCCCAGATTGCTGCTGCTCGACGAGCCGACGGCGGGCGTCGATCCGAAGGCGCGGCGTGAATTCTGGGACGAGATCCATCGGCTGGCCAGCGGCGGGCTGACCGTGCTGGTCTCCACCCACTATATGGACGAGGCCGAGCGCTGCCATCGCATCGGCTACATCTCCTACGGCAGGATGCTGGCCACCGGCACGGTCGACGAGGTGGTCAGGAATGCCGGGCTGACGACCTTCGTTGTGCAGGGTCCGCGCCTCGACCAGGTCGCTGCCGCACTCAGCGGCCGGTCCGGTGTCGACCAGGTGGCGCCGTTTGGCGCGACGCTGCACGTCGTCGGCTCCGACAAGACGGCGCTTCAGGCTGCGCTCGCCGATGTCGAGAAAGACCACAAGGGCGTCACGGTGACGCCGGGCGAGACCAGCCTGGAGGATGTGTTCATCCAGTTCATGTCCGGCTCGAAGGACAATATGGGATGAAAAACGGGATAAACAGCGTCTTTTCCTTCGCCAGGCTCGGCGCGCTGCTGATCAAGGAGTTCATCCAGATGCGGCGCGACCGCATCACCTTCGCCATGATGCTGGGCGTGCCGCTAATGCAGCTGGTGCTGTTTGGCTATGCCATCAACAACGATCCAAAGAGCCTGCCGGCCGCCCTGGTGGCGATGAGCAGCGATCCCTATACGCGAGCCATGGTTTCGGCGCTGCAGACCACCGGCTACTACCGCTTCGACCATGTCGCGCAAAATGCCGCCGAGGCGGAATTCCTGATGGCGCGTGGCGACGTCGCCTTTGTCGTCACCATTCCCGCCGACTTTGCCCGGCGAGTCGAGCGCGGCGACCAGCCGCAAATCCTGATCGAGGCTGATGCGACCGACCCGGCAGTCGCCAGCGGGGCCATTTCGACGCTCGGCACCGTTGCCAACCAGGCGCTGCTCAGGGCGCGCGGCATGCAGGAGACGGCCGCCGAAGCTGCCCGAGGCCAGCTCGAAGTCGTTGTGCACCGACGCTACAATCCGGAAGGCATCTCGCAATACAACATCGTGCCCGGCCTGCTCGGCGTCATCCTGCAGATGACGATGGTGATGATGACCTCGATCGCACTGACGCGCGAGACCGAGCGCGGCACGATGGAAAACCTTCTGGCGATGCCGTCCAGCCCACTCGAAATCATGCTCGGCAAGGTGCTGCCCTATCTGGTGGTCGGCGCCGTGCAAGTGGCGGTGGTGCTGGCGGCGGCCAAGCTGCTGTTTGGGGTTCCCTTCACCGGGTCGTTGTCGCTGCTGCTTGCGGCGGTTCTGGTCTTCGTGCTGGCGCTGGTGCTGCTCGGCTACACCATCTCGACGATGGCGCGCACGCAGATGCAGGCACTGCAGCTCACCTTCTTCTTCTTCCTGCCGTCGATCCTGTTGTCGGGCTTCATGTTCCCCTATCGCGGCATGCCTGGCTGGGCGCAGATCTTCGGCGAGATCCTGCCGCTGACGCATTTCCTGCGCATCATCCGCGCGGTGATGCTGAAGGGCGCCGACCTGCCGGCGGTCGCGACCGAAATCGGCTGGCTGGTCGTGTTCGTGGCGCTGTTTGCCGGCGTGGCGCTGGTGCGGTTCCGCCGGACGCTGGATTAGGATCCAACTCAATAGCTCACGCGATGGCCGAGATGTCACCTTGGATGCATGACCATTCGGATCGAGATTTTATGCCGGTCTGGCCTGATCCGGGACCGGCGGCAATTCAGGCGCATCCAGCCCTTTGAAGGGATCGCGCCAGGCGTCGATCTCTTCAAGCTGGCGATACCAACGACTGACCGAAGGATAATCGTCGAGCGGCAATCTGGCGACATCGTTGAAAGGCAGAAACGTCGCCATTCGAAAGTCGGCATAGGAGACCGAGTTTTCGACCAGCCAGTCTCGCTCGGAAAGCGCGGCCTCAAGTGTTGCAGCGGCCGTGCGAAAGTCTCTCAGCCCCTCCTCAACCCGGTGCTGATCGATCGGGCCAATCCCATAGCGCTGCTTGGTGCCGCGTTCGAAATGCACGACGTCGCAAGCTCTTGCGAAGCTCTCTTTACCCCAACTGAGCCATCGGATCATCTCGGGTTCGTCGTCGCCGGTGCGCCAGAGATCCGAATGCGCGTCGCGTGAAAGCCGGCAGGCTATGGCGTCAGCCTCCCAGAGGCTGTTTCCCGAGCCTACGAGTATCGGCAATGAAAGATTGGGATTCAGCGGGCGATATCGCTCAGCCTGCCCGGGAGCGAAGGGCGATGCGAACTCAAAGTCGAGCTTTGCGTCGAGATAACGTGCCACGGCGACCGCGAGGCGAGGATTGGGATTGCGGCTGAAGAGCAGTTTCATTTCGTGTCAGCCTTTTTTGAATGGTGCCGGTTCGGTCGCCACCTAAGCCGCTGCCATGATCTCCGCATAGGTGCCGAAATCGACATTGCCGCCGGACAGCACCACGGCGACGCATTTGCCTGATAGCTCGATCTCGCCCGATGACAGCGCGGCCAGCCCGACGCAGCCGCCGGGCTCGACCACCAGCTTGAGATGGGCCATGGCGTCGCGCATCGCCTGTGCCGCCGCTCTGTCGGACACGGCAATGCCGCCGGCGAGATTCCTGCGGTTGATCTCGAAGGTGATCGCGCCCGGCTCGGCGGTGAGGAGCGCGTCGCAGATCGAAGTGTGGCCGGGTTCGATCGAAACCCGAGCACCTCTGGCCAGTGAACGACAGGTGTCGTCGAAATGCTCGGGTTCCACCGCCCAGACGGCGGTGCCCGGCGAGGCGTCCTTGACCGCGATGGAGATGCCGCTGCTCAGGCCGCCGCCGCCGCAGGGGATGACGACCGCGTCGAGGCTCACCCCGAGTGCTTTCGCCTGCGCCATCAGTTCGAGGCCGATCGTTCCCTGGCCGGCGATGATGGCCGGGTCGTCGAAAGGCGGCACCAGGACCATGCCCCGTTCCATGTACGGGCGAACCACCGCCATGCGATCGTCGCGAAACCGGTCGAACGGAACCACTTCGGCGCCCATTTTCCTGACATTGCCGACCTTCATTGCCGGCGCATCGGTGGGCATGGCGATAACCGCCTTGACGCCGAACATCGCCGCCGACGCGGCGACGCCTTGCGCGTGGTTGCCCGACGAGAAGGCGACGACGCCGCGGCTGCGCTGCTCATCGCTCAGCGACGACAGTTTGTTGTAGGCGCCGCGGAACTTGAACGAGCCGGTGCGCTGCAGCGTCTCCGGCTTGAACAGGATCCTGGCGTCGAAACGCTTGTTCAGTTCCGGTGATTCGATCAGCGGCGTTTCGACGATCCGGCCGGACAATCGCGTTGCTGCGCGGTGGATATCGGCGATGCGGGGAGGGGTGGTCATGGTGAGGTCCTGCAGAATGAAACCGCCCCATGGTGCACGGAAAACCAGGCCGCGCACCACTGGAAAAATGTGACCGAGACAATTCGTGGATTGCGAGCAGAGAGTGGCGCTCCTCGCCGACCGCTCCTCACCCCAAAAGCGTCCGTTGCCGTTTGGCGCCGCCCATCTTGCGCCAGGTGTTGAAGCGATGGGTGGCGGCGGCGAAGGATATCTTCATCTGCTGGGCAACCGAATAGCGCGACTTGCCCTCGTCGAACAGGCGGTAGCAGCATTCGACGCCCTCCTCGGTCAGCTTGCCGTCGGGGGCCTTGTTGTGCGGATTGGCCGGGTCGAATTTCTCGACCTGCTGCTCGACCAGGCCCTTCAGGCGCTGCAGATCGGCCTCGATGCTGGCGATCAGGTCGAGAACGGGTTTCGGGTCAAATGCATGGGTGGGCTGTTTTGCCGGCATCCGGGTTCCTTTCGCTTGGCTTAAGCCCACTATATAGGTGAACATTCGCCAATAATTAAGGGCGCTGGCGGAGGATTCCCGCAACCATAAATTTGAACCTCCGGCTACAAGCGATTGACCAACGGTGCACCAAACTCTAGTTTAGAATAATTCTAAACTAGGGCGGATTTCTCATGCTTTCCCGTGTTTTCGGTTTTGGTCGCCGTCCCTTCGAGTCGCTCTCGGAGCAAGAGATCCTGGCGCTCGCCATCTCTTCCGAAGAGGATGACGGGCGTATCTACCGCGCCTATGCCGACGGGCTGGCGGATAGGTTTCCGCATTCGGCCAAAGTGTTCGAGGAAATGGCGGAGGAGGAGGATGGCCATCGCGACTCGCTGATCGAGCTTCACCGCGAGCGTTTTGGCGAGCGCATTCCGCTGATCCGGCGCGAGCACGTAAAGGGCTATTACGAGCGCAAGCCCGACTGGCTGGTCCGGCCGCTCGGCATCGAACATGTGCGCCAACAGGCCGAGTCTATGGAGCGTCAGGCCTACCTGTTCTATGTCGAAGCGGCGAAACGCACCAGCGACGCCTCGACGCGAAAGCTGCTCGACAATCTGGCGGTGGCCGAACAGGGCCACGAGACGCTGGCGCAGCGGCTGGAGCAAAAGCATGTGTCGGGCGCGGTGAAAGCCGAGGAAGCAGCGGCCGAGCAGCGCCAGTTCATCCTGACCTATGTGCAGCCGGGACTGGCCGGGCTGATGGACGGATCGGTGTCGACGCTGGCGCCGATCTTCGCCGCCGCGTTCGCCACGCACGACACGTTCCAGACCTTCCTGGTCGGGCTTGCCGCCTCAATCGGCGCCGGCATCTCGATGGGCTTCACCGAGGTCGCCTCCGACGACGGCAAGCTGTCGGGCCGCGGCTCGCCGGTGAAACGCGGCATCACCACAGGCGTGATGACGGCGCTGGGTGGCCTCGGTCACGCCTTGCCCTACCTCATTCCGTATTTCTGGACCGCGACAATTCTCGCGGTCGTGGTGGTGTTCTTCGAACTGTGGGCGATCGCCTTTGTGCAGAACCGTTATATGCAGACGCCGTTCTGGCGCGCCACCTTCCAGGTGGTGCTGGGCGGCGCGCTGGTGTTTGCGGCTGGAGTGCTGATCGGGAATGCCTAGCAGCCCTCTTGCCTTCTCCCCTTGTGGGGGCCGAAGGGCGGGCGAGGCCCGTGACTCGCCCCGGGCGGTGGATCGGCGCGCAGCGCCGAGACGGAAGAGGGGTGTTGGACGGAGTACTGTCGGTGCCAAGCTGGAACACCCCTCATCCGTCGCCTTCGGCGACACCTTCTCCCACAAGGGGAGAAGGAAGAGCCGCCCCACTCACCCGTTCGCCGCCCGGCTGTCCTCAGGCGCCTCGGCCCGTTCGGTCAGGCCATAGTCGCGCACGACGTGGGCGATGCGCAGACGGTAGTCGGCAAAGATGCCGCCACGGCCGGCCCTCTGCGCCTGCCTATGTTCCTCCGTGTTGCGCCAGGCTTTCACCGCTTCCTCGTCACGCCAGAACGACAGCGACAGGATGCGGCTCGGGTCGACAAGGCTCTGGAAGCGCTCGATCGACAGAAAACCGTCGATGCCGTCGAGCAGCGGGCGCAGGTCGGCGGCGAGGCCGAGATAAGCGTCGCGCTTGCCCGCTGCCGGCTCGACCTCGAAGATGACGGCGATCACAGTTTCACCAGAGAGGCATGCGGCCCGGATGCGAGTTTCAAAAAAGTCCGATGCTCTTTCAGGATGAATTTTTCACGCCGGGCGAACTCGTAATTGGCCTTGCCGGCCGGGTCGGCGGCGAGCCTGATACGGTAGGCTTCGTAAGCCGCCAGGCTGTCGATGTTATAGGCGGCATAGGCTGTCGTGGCCGAGCCCTCATGCGGCGCGAAATAGCCGATCAGATCGGCGCCGCAGCGCGGGATCGCCTGGCCCCAGTTGCGGGCATACTCCTCGAACGCCGCCTTGCCGAACGGGTCGATCTCGTAGCGGATGAAGCAGGTGATGGTCATCTTTTGTCTCCTTGCTGAATCTGATTTGTTGCGGCGACAGTTCGAGCGGTGTCGAAACCTTCTGTGGTTCTATGTGCTAGGCAATTTTCCATGCTGATCACGCTTGCCAGAAGGATTTCGCGCATTCGCGGCGAACGTCTTGTGGCGTCAGGCCAAGATCGCGCAAAAGATGCTCGTCAATCTCGGCGAGGTCGAGGCGTTGCAGATGGCGGTCATACCACCGCGCCAGTAGCCGCAGATGCGCCCGGCGCAAGATCATGAACGGAGACGGCCGCCGGCCGAAGCGGCTGATAGGCACGGTGTGGGAAGCGGTTCTTGCGGTCATCGTCATCTCCTTGATCTCAGCGCAGGATAGTGGTTATCTGACGCCCATGCTTCGATGAAGGACGAACTATGCGTGAAGGACCAGATATAGCCCGCATCGCCAGCCTGGTCGGCGATCCGGCGCGGGCAAACATGCTGACCGCACTGATGGGTGGCACGGCGCTGACAGCGAGCGAACTGGCGCTCGAGGCCGGCGTGTCGCTGCCGACCGCCAGCTCGCATCTGTCGAAACTGATGGAAGGCGGGCTGCTGACGCTGGCGAGCCAGGGGCGGCATCGCTACTACGGGCTCGCCGGGCCGCAGGTGGCTGGCATGATCGAGGCGATCACCGGCGTCGCCGCCGCGGTCGGACCGCAGCGGGTGCGGCCGGGTCCGCGCGATGCGGCGATGCGCGTGGCGCGGGTCTGCTACGACCATCTCGCCGGCGAGCAGGCCGTGGCGATGCTGGACCGTCTAGTCGCTCGACAAGTGCTCCTGCGCGACGACAAGGAGATCCGGCTCGGGCCGTCGGCCGCCTCGCATTTCTCCGCGATCGGCATCGATGTCGAGAGCAAGGCGCGACGACCGGTGTGCCGGGCTTGCCTCGACTGGAGCGTGCGGCGCTCGCATCTGGCCGGCACGCTGGGCGCTGCCATCCTCGATAAGATCCTTCTGGAAAAATGGGCGCGGCGCGAGAAGGACAGCCGCGCGGTAATCTTCTCGCCGATGGGCAAGCAGGCCTTCGAGAGGGTGTTTCTCGCTTGATTGTCAGCCGCGCTTGAGCGGCTTGCCCTGCTTGAAAAAATCCGCCCAGGGATCGGCTTTCGCCAACTGTTTCAGCGTCGTCTTGTCGCCGATCGGAAATGCGTTCGGCGCCAACCCGGCCTCGACCTCGGCCCAAATCGCCGGCATCGATGCCGTGGCGCCCTTCTTGGCGCGCGACGAATAGGGGGCCACCGTGGTCGAGCCGCGGCCGTTGCGCAGATAGTCGACGAAGATCTTGCCGGTGCGCGCCTTCTTCGACAGCGTCGCTGTATACCGATCAGGGGCGGCCTGCTCGAGGGCACGGGCGAAATCATGGGCGAAGTCCTTCACCTCATCCCAATCCGCCGACGGTTTCAGCGGCACGACGACATGGTAGCCCTTGCCGCCCGAGGTCTTGACGAAATTCGGCAATGACAGTCCATCGAGCCGGCCGTGAATTTCGAGCGCCGCCGCGCGCACCGCTTTCACGTCGACACCTTCGTCGGGATCGAGATCGAAGATGATCTGGTCCGGCTTGTCCAGTTCGTCGATGGTGCAGCCCCAGATATGGATCTCGACCACGCCGAGCTGGACCAAGGCAGCGACACCGTCGAAATCGCGGATAAACAGGATCTCCTCGCCGTCGGTCGGATCCTTCATCTTGGCGATCTTGTCATGCATGCCCGCGGAGGCATGCTTCTGAAAAAAGCGTTGGCCACTGACGCCGTCCGGTGCCCGCACCAGGCTGAGCGGCCGATTGACGACGAATTGTTGCATGCGCGGCCAGACCAAAGCGTAATGATCGAGCAGGCCCTGCTTCGATATCTTCTCCTGCGGCCACAGAAGCTTGTCCGGGTGAGAAAGTTCTATGACGGTGTCTGCCGCCTCCGTGGATTTGACAGCGGCGGATGTCTCGCCCTTGCCGCTGGCAGGCTTTGCCTTGCTGTCGGCCCTGCCAGCGGGTGCTTTCGGCTTTTCCTGCACGACTTCCTCCGCCGGTTTGTCCTCGCGCAATCCCTGGAACGAGCGTGGCGCATTGTACGGTCGAAGCCCAGGTACGGAAAGTGAGGCAAAGCCGGTTGTCCGGCGTTGCCTCGATCGAGCTTCTACTCGGCGGCCTGAAGGTTGACCTTGGCTTCCGCAATCTCGGTGAGCTTGCGGTCGGTCGCCTGCTCTTCCTTGATGTTGTTGGCCAGGACATTGGCGCAGTCGGTGCGGCCAAGCTGCTTGGCCCAGGCGATCAACGTGCCGTAACGGGTTATCTCGTAGTGCTCGACCGCCTGCGCGGATGCGATCAGGGCGGCGTCGAGAACGTCCTTGTCGTCGATGTCGCCGCTGACTTCATCGGCTTCCTCGAGGATGCCGTCGATGGCCGGACAGTTGACCGTCTTGGCCTTCACGCCATGCAGTTCGAATACCTTCTCGACCCGCTCGATATGACCTTTGGTCTGGCCGAGATGCTTCTCCAGGCCGGCTTTCAGCTGCGGATCGGTCGCCTTGTCGATCATCTTCGGCAGCGACTTCTCGATCTGTTTCTCGGCGTAATAGATGTCGCGCAGCGTGTGGACGAAGAGGTCGTCCAGCGTCTTGATGTCTTTCGAAAAGAAACCCATGGCTTTGCCTTTCCATTGTTCTTGCTGTGTTGGGGTTCCGGCGGCGGTTCCGCTCGGAAGCCGCTGGGCCGGGGTTGGTCCCGGCTCTCAGCGTCAACGTGCTTCTATCGGACGGGTTCCTGGCTTTCCGGAGTAAGCAGGGAAATTTGCGCAAGCACGGAAATTTCGCGGCACCGGCCAAAGTTGAAACACAAGCGCGTCGGAGCGACATCCAAACGAAACATATGTGATGCAAAAGTCACACTAGCTGGAATGCCGACGAACTGCATGGAAAGACCCCGAATCAGCCGCATTCCAGCCACGAACCAAGGCCTTTTTGACCAAAGATTAACATCGTGTTCACCGAGTATTCACGCCTCGACGCTATGATCCCACGCAATTCGGAAGGGACATCCGAAATCGGGACAGGGACAGGGAAAATGAACTTCTTGACGCACCTCATCGGCTACGCTGCTGCCATCCGCGAATTCGTCGCGCCGACCTACCGGCCGGAGCGCTATTACATGCGCGGCCCAGGCCCCGCTTGCGCACGCCGCGGCCACACGCTCGGCATCAGCGCGCACTGATGACGACCATGGAAAGCCGTCACGATAGCTGGATATGCAGGCCGGCCGCCGATCATCGTGCGACCACCTATCGCACGGAACGTCCTGGGCTCGCCGACAGGCGGCGTGCGATAACGCCAAGGGTCTGAATTTCCAAAATTTTGAGATTCTGGGGGTTCGAGATTCTGGAGCTTTGATCTCGCCGCCGGCAAGCTAAGTGCCGTTTGACACCAGGCAGCCGAGACTCGCGTGACCGCCCAGTAGCTGCAAGATCCCATCCGCCGAGTTGGCCTCCGAAAATCTAGAGCGGGATTGCGGTCGTCTCCTTGGCGGTTCGAATCACAAACATGGTGTAATACCGCGCCACATTCGTCCGATCGCGGAACAACCGCTCGCACAAAGTGTCGAACTCGTCCATATCCATCAGGCGCAGCATAAGGACAGCGTCGGTCGAGCCGCTCACGCTGTAGGCCTGGATCACCACCGGTTCCATGGCGGCAAGCTCGAGGAAGCGGCGCATGTGCTGCTCGCCGTGGCGCTCCAGCTCGACCGTGACGATAGCCTTCATCCCCCTGCCGGCCTTGGCCGGATCAAGAAGCGCGACAACGCGGTCGATGACACCGACTGACTTGAGCCGCCGTATGCGGCGCAAGCAGCTGGAGGGCGAAAGCCCGACCTCCGCCGCCAGGTCGGCATTGGTGCGCGAAGCGTCTTCTTGCAACAGCTTGAGAAGCTTCCTGTCGATCCGATCCATTCCGGTCCTCCGTCGTCGTCTGCCTGCAATTTTATTGCACAAGTCCGCAAATTTTGACCACAAATGCGAACCGTCTCACGGTAGTCATTTGGCGTCAATCACGGAGACATCGCCATGACAGTGCAGGCCGCCCTCTATCGAAGGACGCTGGAAACGATTGAAATCTATTGGGAATTGGTTCGTATCATCGTTCCGGTCACGATAGTCACACAGATCCTGCAGGATCTTGGTGTCATCCGGGCGATCTCTCCGTTCTTCGGACCTCTCATGACGCTGGTTGGACTGCCGCCCGAGCTCGCCCTTGCCTGGCTGACAGGATTGCTGGTGGGAATTTGGGGCGCGGTGGTGACCGTGTTCACTCTGGCCCCGGTTTCGACGCTAAGCACTGCCGACATGACCGTTCTTTCAACCCTTTTGCTATTTGCGCATGCCATTCCGATTGAACAACGCATCATTCAGAAGGTTGGGCCAAGCTTCGTGGTCACTGCAGCGCTTCGCATTGGCGGCGGACTGATCCTTGCCGTGCTCCTGCACCAGATATTCGCAGCAACTGGATGGCTATCCGAGCCGCTGAAGCCGGCGTGGATACCAATGAGCGAAGGCGCTGATTGGAGCAGTTTTTTTCCAGGCATGCTCAAAACCCTGGCAACCATGCTCGTCATTCTCCTCGCACTAAGCTGGCTGATCGAGCTACTCAAGATGTCGGGCATCCTGGGTTGGCTGAACAAGGGGTTTGCGCCGCTCTTTCGCCTTGCCGGCGTCCAGTCACAAGCGGTGCCGTTCACTGCGGTCGGTCTGTTTCTTGGAATTTCCTATGGCGCGGGACTGCTGATCCGCGAGGCGCGCACGACCAGCGTAGAGCCGCGCCAGATCTTCCTCGCTTGCGTGTTCATGGGCTTTGCCCACAGTCTCATAGAGGACACGCTGGTTGTCATCGCTCTGGGTGCAGACTTCACCAGTGTGTTTTTCGTTCGCCTGATCTTTGCCGTGCTCGCAACCGCGTTGATCGCCCGGGCAATCAGTTCAGCTTCCGACATTCTGTTTTTCAAAGCATTCTTCCGCAAGGAGGAAGGTCGGCTTGCTCAGTCGGAATCTGGTTTTGGCGGCTAACGATGGAGCGTCTTCGGCCCGCTTATGTGGCTGTGCCCGGCACTCGACATCCGACAAGGCCCTGGAGGACGAGGTCCCGCACCCCCCTGCCGATCGTCTCTTTGCCGATCGTCCGCTACCGCGGCTGGCTCTAACCTTCGCACGGCTCCAGCACCGTCGTGTCGCCTGCCGCCTTGCCCAGTTCGCGGCAGCCCTGAACCGTGCACAGCGTCCAACCTTCACCCGTCGCGCCGGAGGCCGCGAGCACAAGGCGCCGCTGCGGTGCCATCCTGGGTTTATAGACCCACCAACCGTCCCGCAGCACCGAGCCTTCCGGCGGTTCCATGCCGGCACCCGAGCCCTTGATCCGTGCCTCGGCGATCTGCAAACCGGAGGGCGTCACCTTCCAGTCCTCCCGCCAATGCGTCTTTTCCACCGAATGCGTCCAGGCGAGCGTGAAGGCGGCCACCGTGAGCGTCACCGTCTTACCGGCGGCGAGGATACAGAGGCTCATGCGGTGCCGGTGGCCTGCCGCGCACGCCAGCAGTGCCAGCCGATCCAGGCGACAGAGAGTGCCCACCCGGCTTCGTCGGTGATAGGCAGTGCGGCAACCAGCAGCACGCCGGCGGCGAAGGCGACGAGACGTTCCCACCAGGCCATGCGCCGGGCCAGGAACCCGACGGCGGCTGCGCCCCACAGGGCAATGCCCATGCAGGCCTTGGCGACGATATAGGCGACCTCGACGGGATAACCGAACTGGGCGGCGATCGGACCGGGGTCCTGCAGCATCAGCGCCGGGGTGTAGACCGCCATGAACGGCACGACGAAGCCGGCGACGGCAAGCTTGGTGGCCTGGATGCCGATCTTGAGGCCGCTCTCCTTGGCCATCGGCGCGGCGGCGAAGGCGGCCAGCGCCACCGGCGGAGTGAGGTCGGCCATGATGCCGAAATAGAAGACGAACATATGGCTGACCACCAGCGGCACGCCGAGTGACAGCAGCGCCGGCCCGGCCAGCGACGAAGTGATGATGTAGTTGGGGATCGTCGGTATGCCCATGCCGAGCACCAGGCAGGTGAGCATCGTCAGCACCAGCGACAGGAACAAATTGTTCTCGCCGATGGAAATGATCCAGCCGATGAAGGTGGAGGCGATGCCGGTGAGCGTCAAGGTGCCGATGACAACGCCGACGATGGCGCAGGCGATGCCGACCGGCAACGCGTTCTTTGCTCCCTCGGCAAGCGAATCTATGCATATCTGCAGCGTCTCGCGTCCGCCCCTGAAGGTGACGCATGCGATGACGAGCCCGGCGATGACAAAACTGAGGATGTTGACGCCGAACCTCATGAAAGAGGCGGCGGCAAGCCCCAGCGCCAGCCAGAAGACGATGCGAAAGGCAAGCGGCCCGATCAAAGCCGCCAGCGGCGTGCCGAGGATGAGCACGATGGTCAGCGCCAGCCCCATGGTGCCGGCGAAGATCGGCGTATAGCCGGCAAACAGCAGATAGATGAGCGCGGCCAGCGGCAGCACCAGCGGCCAATGTCTTCTCACCGCGTGCCACGGATTGGGCAGGTCCGCCTTGGCCATGCCCTGCAGGCCGGCCTTGCCGGCTTCCAGGTACACCTGCCAGAAGCAGGCGCCGAAATAGAGCAGCGCCGGGATGATCGCTGCCTTGACCACCTCGGCATAGGGGATGTTCAGCGTCTCGGCCATGATGAAGGCGACCGCGCCCATAACCGGCGGCATGATCTGGCCGCCCATCGAAGAGGTCGCCTCGACCGCGCCGGCGAAAGCCGAACGGAAGCCGAAGCGCTTCATCAGCGGAATGGTGAACTGGCCGCTGGCCACCACATTGGCGACGCCGGAGCCGGAAATGGTGCCCATCAGCGCCGAGGACAGAACGCAGACCTGGGCCGGGCCGCCGCGCCACGTGCCGACCAGGCCAAGCGCGAAATCGTTGAACAGTGCGATCATGCCGGCGCGTTCGAGAAAGGCGGCGAAGACGACGAAGATGAAGATATAGGCGGCCGAGACGTAGACCGGCGTGCCGTAGATGCCTTCGGTGCCAAAGGCGAAGGTGTCGATGAGCTGTGCGAAATCATAGCCGCGATGGATGAAGGGCGGCGGCAGGTGATTGCCGAAGGAAGCGTAGGCGACAAAGATCAAGGCGATCAGGGCGAGCGGCAGCCCCATCAGCCGCCGCGCGGCCTCGAAGACCAGCACGACCAGCACCGTGCCGACGATCAGGTCCGGGATGGTGAGGAAGCCGGAGCGCCGGATGAGATCGGCGTAGAACACCCAATTGTAGAGGCCGGTGGCAAAGCCGAGCAGGCCGAGCGTCCAGAATGCTGCTTTTGCCGGTGTGCTTGTGGCGCGCAGGTTGGCGATCAGGCCGAAGCCGAGCAGCAGCAAGAAGCCGACATGCATGGCGCGCACCACCTGGCTCGGCAGGCTGCCATAGGCGGCGATGTAGATCTGGAAGACGGAGAAGGCGATGGCGATGAGAAAGGCGGCCTTGCCGGCGATGCCGTCGCCGAAACCCGGCGGCAGGCCTTCGAGCGGGGCTTCGGCCGTGGGGGAAAGAACGGTCGGCGTTTCGGGATGGGCGTTGGTCATTGGCGGGTTCCTGGCGGGGCGCAATCCTCCCCCCTTGAGGGGAGGGTGGACAGCCGCCGAAGGCGGATGGACGGGTGGGGTCGTTGCGGCAGTGCGCGGCCTGAACCGACCCCACCCGCCTCGCTTCGCTCGGCACCCTCCCCTCAAGGGGGAGGGAGCGGCCTTATTTCACCAATCCCTTTTCCTTGTAATACCGCTCGGCACCGGGATGCAGCGGCACCGGCATGCCGTCGAGCGCCTTGGCCATGTCGATCGCCTTGGCGGCGGCGTGGGCAGCAGTGAGCTGGTCAAGATTTTCGAACAGCAGCTTGGTCATTTGATAGCCGGTCTCGTCGGAGACATCGGCGTGGGTGATGAGGAAATTGCCGACGGCGGCGGTCGCGACGTCCTCGGTCTGGCCCTCATAGGTGCCCTTGGGAATGGTCACCGAAAGATAGGGCGAGCCGATCTTGGCGACGTCCTGCGCCGGTACGGCGACGACGTTGATCGGCACCGACGTGGCGAGATCGCGGATCGAGGCGACGCCGAGGCCGGCCGATTGCAGCGTGGCGTCGAGCTGACGGTTCTTGATCAGCTCGACCGATTCGGCGAAGGGCAGGTACTCGACCCGTCCGAGATCCTCGTATTTCAGCCCGGCGGCGGCGAAGATGGCGCGGGCGTTGAGCTCGGTGCCGGAGGCTGGCGCGCCGACCGACAGGCTCTTGCCCTTGAGGTCGGCAAGCGTCTTGATGCCGGACTCCTTGCTGGCAACGATCTGGATATAGTTGGGATAGATGGCGGCGATGCCGCGCAGCTTGTCGAGCTTGCCCGGGAAGCCGGCTTCGGTGTTGCCCTCGGCGGCCAGTTTGACGGCATCGCCGAGCGCGAAGGCGATCTCGCCCTTGCCCTGCTGCAACAGGTTGAGGTTCTCGACCGAGGCCTTCGTCGCCTGCACCTGGGTGCGGGCGCCCTCAATGCCCTTGCCGTAGATTTCCGACAGTGCGACGCCGAGCGGATAGTAGACGCCCGAGGTGCCGCCGGTCAGCACGTTGATGAATTCCTGCGCCTTGGCCGACACCGCGCCAAGGCCCAGCGACAGCGCCAGCGCGCCGGCGGCAATAAATTTCGTCCTGAAATTGTGCATGTGGTCCTCCTCCCTGAAATATCTGCCACCGCGCGACCCGAGGCGAGTTTAGACAGCGGGCGGGAAATGCCAACCCGCAATAATATCCATTAGACGAACGGCTGAGTGATGCCGCAACGCATGGCCGCTTGCGCGATGTGCGATCGGAGCCGAAAGATTTTCGCAGAGCCTGTCGAAATCGCGCGAGGCCGCGCGACATAGGTTCGGCTCGCAACGATGCGGCCTTCGAAAATGGAGAAGACCATGCGATACATGCTTTTGATCTACGTGAACGAAGCCGCGATGGCGGCCGCGCCGACGGAGAAGACCTACGAGATCAGCGCAGCCTATGGCGCCTATACCGAGGCGTTGAAGAAGTCCGGCTCCTGGTTGGCCGGTGACCGGCTGAAGCCGACCCAAGCCGCGACCTCGGTGCGGATGGCCAACGGCAAGACCAACGTGCTCGACGGTCCCTATGCCGATACCAAGGAGCAGCTCGCCGGTTTCTACATGATCGAGGCGGAGGACGCCGACGCGGCTATTGCCTGGGCGGCGCGATGCCCAGCTGCCAGCACCGGCACAGTCGAGGTGCGGCCGATCTGGGAACAAACCATGTGATGACGAATGACCTGGAGGTCGCCCGGGCGGCGGCGGAAGCGGCCGCCCGGCAAAGCTACGGCAAGCTCATCGCCTTCCTCGCCGCCCGCACGCGCGACGTGGCCGGCGCCGAGGACGCGCTGGCCGACGCCTTTGCGGCGGCGCTGGAGCGCTGGCCGCAAACCGGCGTGCCCGAGAAGCCGGAAGCCTGGCTGCTGGCGGTGGCGTGCAGACGCCGCGTCGACGCGATCCGGCGGCGGCTGACCAGCGAGGCGGGCCGCGACCATCTCAGACTGATCGCCGAGGAGATGGAGGCCCGCATGATCGATGAAGACCTGCCCGATGAGCGGCTGCGGCTGATGTTTGCTTGCGCCCATCCGGCGATCGAAGCCGGCGTGCGCGCGCCGCTGATCCTGCAGACCATTTTAGGCTTCGACGCAGCGACGATCGCCTCGGCCTTCCTGGTGTCGCCGGCAACGATGGGCCAGCGCCTGGTGCGCGCCAAAAGCCGCATCCGCGAGACCGGCATTCCGTTCCGCGTGCCGGAGCGGGCGGAGCTTGGCGAGCGGCTGGATGCGGTGCTGGAAGCGATCTACGCCGCGTTCGCCGAAGGCTGGGCCGACCCGGACGGCACCGAAACCCGGCGCCGCAATCTCGCGACCGACGGCATCTGGCTCGGCCGGCTGGTGGCGTCGCTGATGCCGGATGAGCCGGAAGCGCTTGGCCTGCTGGCGCTGATGCTGTTTGCCGAGGCGCGGCGTGCGGCGCGGCGCAACGCCGCCGGAGACTATGTGCCTTTAGCCGAGCAGGAGCTTGGGCTGTGGGACGGCGCCTTGATTGACGAAGCGGAGACATTGCTGAAGCACGCCGCGGCCAAGCGCGTCGTCGGCCGCTATCAACTCGAGGCAGCCGTGCAATCCGCCCATACGACAAGGCGGCTGACCGGCCGGACCGACTGGGCCGCGATCAAACAGCTCTATGATGCGCTGTCGGTGATTGCCGGCTCGCCGGTGGTCTCGATCAACCGCGCGGTGACCATTGCCGAGGCCGACGGCGCCGCGGCGGGATTGAGTGCACTTGATGAGCTTGGCGACGACAAACGGCTGCATGATTATCAGCCTTATTGGGCCGCCCGCGCGGGCCTTCTGGCCAGACTCGGCAAAACTCGGGAGGCTACTGGGGCCTATGACCGGGCGATCGGCCTCGAACGCGACCCGGCCGTGCGCCGGTTCCTGGAGGCACGACGGGCTGGGCTCGCAGCCGAAGAATGAGGTCCGGGAAAGGCCGGGGTCAGACATGATCCGATGTTTGCGATCTAAGGCCGAGCGCCGGCGCCGCCCCTCATTGCCCTGCCGGGCATTTCTCCCCGCAAACGGGGAGAAAGAGGCTGGTCGCGGTGTCGGCACTTTTTTCTGCAACGCTGGCGATTGGCGAAGCCGTCAATGAGAGCGCCCCTCGCCCCGTTTACGGGAGAGGATGCCGGCAGGCAGGTGAGGGGCAGCGCCGGCTTCGACAATTAGCGGGCGATACGGAAGCGCAGGAAACCGCAATCGCAGGCCGGCACAAATATGCCCTAAGCCCCCAGCCCTTCGAACAGGATCGTCGACAGATAGCGTTCGGCGAAGGACGGAATAACGACCACCAGGTTCTTGCCCTCGTTCTCCGGCCGCGAGCCGACGACGATCGCCGCCTGCAGGGCAGCGCCCGACGAGATGCCGACCGGCACGCCTTCGAGGCGGGCGACGAGCCGCGCATTGGCGACCGAATCCTCGTTGGAGACCTTGACGATCTCGTCATAGATGGTCGTGTCGAGGATTTTTGGCGCGAAGCCGGCGCCGATGCCCTGGATCTTGTGGGGGCCGGGCTGGCCGCCCGACAGCACCGGCGAGGCTTCCGGCTCGACGGCGACGACATGCACGGAAGGCTTGCGCTGCTTCAGCACCTGGCCGACGCCGGTGATGGTGCCGCCGGTGCCGATGCCGGCGACGAAGATGTCGACTTCGCCATGAGTGTCGTTCCAGATTTCCTCGGCCGTGGTGCGGCGGTGAATTTCCGGATTGGCGGGATTTTCGAACTGCTGCGGAATGATGGCGTCGGGCAGCGTCGCGGCCAGCTCGTCGGCCTTGGCGATGGCGCCTTTCATGCCTTTCGGCCCTTCGGTCAGCACCAGTTCGGCGCCGAGCAGCGCCAGCATCTTGCGGCGTTCGACCGACATGGTTTCCGGCATGGTCAGGATCAGCTTGTAGCCCTTGGCGGCGGCGGCGAAGGCGAGCGCGATGCCGGTGTTGCCCGAGGTTGGCTCGATCAGCGTGGTCCTGCCGGGCGCAATCCTGCCCGATGCCTCCAGCGCCTCGATCATCGAGACGCCGATGCGATCCTTGACCGAGCCGATCGGGTTGAAGAATTCGAGCTTGGCCAGCAGATTGGCGACGACGCCCTTTTCCCCGGCGAACTTGTCGAGCCGCACCAGCGGCGTGTCGCCGATCGTCTCGGTGATCGAATTGTAGATGCGGCCGCGGCCGGGCACAGGCACGGTGGTGGCGGGCTTGTTCATTGGTTTCGCTCCCAAGAGGTCAGATGGGCAAGGGTCAGGCAATCAAGTGAGTCAGGCAACTAAGTCTCGACCAGGCAGGATAAAGCCTTCGGCCGCGCAAGCTAGCCTGCCGTTTGAAAATATCCGACGGGTCGCATGCTGAATGCATCCTCGCCCGCAGGTGACTCCTCAGCGAGGCCAGCGCCGTCCTTTGGCCACCGCAACACCGGTCGGCTTGCCGTCCTTGAATTTTTGGGGCTCAGTTCCCGGCGGCGTAGAAATCGTCGTCGAGGCGCTTTTCCAGCGCGACGAGATCGGCCGGCAGCGGCAGACCCATGGCGCGCATCTCCCCCAGCTTTTCGCGCAACTGCTCCTGCACTTCATGCTGATCCTCGGGCTGGTTGATCATCTGCTCGAGCAACAGGCTGATCTGAGCCTTGAATGATTCCAGCGCCATTTTTTTCTCCTTGAGGTTCCCTAAAGCGTGTCGCGTTGGAAGGGATCCGTGCGACACGCTTCGGTTTTTTGGGCGACATGCATTATCGCAGCATGCGGGAAATAAGCTGCGCGGTATAGTCGACCATCGGCACGATGCGTGCATAGTTCAGCCGGGTCGGGCCGATGACGCCGAGCGCGCCGATGACGCGGGCGTCCTTGTCGCGATAGGGCGCCACGACCAGCGACGACCCCGACAGCGAAAACAGCTTGTTCTCCGAGCCGATGAAGATGCGCACGCCGGAGCCTTCCTCCGCGAGGTCGAGAAGCTGGATCAGCCCGTCCTGCGTCTCCAGATCCTCGAACAAATGCCGCAGCAGCTCGATGTCGGCCTGGGCGGTGACATTTTCCAGCAGATTGGCGCGACCGCGCACGATGAGACGCGCCGGCAAGCCGCTCTCGGCGCCTGCCCAGACCGCAAGGCCCTTCTCGACCAAATCCTGCGACAGCGTGTCGAGGGCGGCCCTGGTCTCTTCCTTGATGCGGGCGATCTCGACCCGCGCCTCGGCCAGCGTGCGACCGCGGATATGGGCGTTGAGGAAATTCGAGGCTTCGTGCAGTTGCGAGACGGTGATGCCGGCGGGCAGGTCGACGACGCGGTTCTCGACGTCGCCGTTCTGCGACACCAGCACGGCCAGCGCCTTGTTCGGCTCGAGCTGGATGAATTCGATATGCTTGAGCGCCACCTCGTTCTTGGCGGCAAGCACGAGGCCGGCGCCGCGCGACATGCCGGACAGCATCTGGCTGGCCTCGGTGAGCATGTGCTCCAGCGTCGCACCAGAGCCGGAGGCGCGTACCTGCGCCTCGATGGTGCGGCGCTCCTCGTCGGAGAGGTCGCCAAGCTCCATGAAGGCATCGACGAAGAAGCGCAGGCCGGCCTGGGTCGGCAATCGGCCGGCTGAGATATGCGGCGCGTAGATCAGGCCGAGATGCTCGAGATCGCTCATCACATTGCGGATGGTGGCCGGCGAAAGCGAAGACGGCAGGATACGCGACAGGCTGCGCGAGCCGACCGGCTCGCCGTCCTTCAGATAGGAATCGACAATGCGCCGAAAGATGTCGCGCGAGCGCATGTCGAGCGATTGAAGGGCGGGCGATTGAAGCGCGGGGGATTGGAGCGCTGCCGCCGACTGGGAACCGGGATCGACTGCCTTGGTCATTCGAGCCAAATACCTCCGGCCCAAGGATATAGACATCGGCCGCGCCCGCGCAACTGGTCCATTTTCCTTTGCGCCTCTCGTCGCGTGCGGCTACAAGCCGGCCACGACTCCTAAAACGACAAGAAAGAAGCCTGAATGCGCCCTTCCAAACGCCAGTTCGACGAAATGCGCGCCATCTCCTTTGAGCGCGGCGTCTCCAAGCACGCGGAAGGCTCGTGCCTGGTGAAGTTCGGCGACACCCACGTGCTGTGCACCGCCAGCCTCGAGGAAAAGGTGCCGGGCTGGATGCGCAATTCCGGCAAGGGCTGGGTGACGGCGGAATACGGCATGCTGCCGCGCTCGACCGGCGAGCGCATGCGCCGCGAGGCTTCGGCTGGCAAGCAAGGCGGCCGCACACTGGAAATCCAGAGGCTGATCGGCCGTTCGCTGCGCGCAGTGGTCGATCTGCAGGCACTGGGTGAGCAGCAGATCACCGTCGACTGCGACGTGATCCAGGCCGATGGCGGCACGCGCACCGCCTCGATCACCGGCGGCTGGGTGGCGCTTTACGACTGCCTGCGCTGGATGGAAGCCCGGCAGATGGCCAGCGTCGCCAAGGTGCTGAAGGACCATGTCGCGGCTATCTCCTGCGGCATCCATGACGGCCAGCCGGTCATCGACCTCGACTATCTCGAGGATTCATCGGCCGGCACCGACGCCAATTTCGTCATGACCGGCAAGGGCGGCATTGTCGAGATACAAGGCACGGCCGAGGGCGAGCCTTTCTCGGAAGCGCAATTTGCGGCGCTGATGGAATTGGCCAAGAAAGGTATTACGCGACTGGTCAGCTTGCAGCAGATGGCTGTAGCTTAACCCTGTCATGACTCCTTCCGCCATCCTCGAATCAGCGCTCTACGTCACCGACCTCGATGCCGCGGAAAAATTCTACACCGATGTGCTCGGGCTCGATCTGCTGGGCAAGGTCGACGGCAGGCATCTTTTCTTCCGTTGCGGGGACGGTGTGCTGCTTATCTTCAACGCCGAGGCGACCAAGGTGCCGCCGGCGCCCGATGCCAGGCTGAAAGTGCCGCCGCACGGCACGGTCGGCGACGGCCATCTCTGCTTTGCGGCGAGCGCGGACGAGATCGTGCGCTGGAGAGCGCATCTTGAGCGGAAGAAAATCGCCATCGAAAGCGAGTTCGAATGGCCGCAGGGTGGCCGCTCGATCTATGTTCGCGACCCCTCCGGCAATTCGATCGAATTCGCCGAACCAAGAATCTGGGGCATCTGATGCATTCGCTTGATGGACATGAGATCGTTGTCGCCAGCCACAATGCCGGCAAATTGCGCGAATTCGCCGATCTGATGGCGCCGTTCGGCATAGAAGCGAAGTCGGCCAAGGAATATGGCCTGCCGGAGCCGGACGAGACCGGCACCACCTTCGAGGAGAACGCCTATATCAAGGCCTTTGCCGCCGCCAAGGCGACAGGCCTGCCGGCATTGTCGGACGATTCCGGCCTGTGTGTCGATGCACTGGGCGGAGCGCCCGGCGTATACACCGCCAACTGGGCCGAGGCGCCGGACGGGGCCCGCGACTTCGGCATGGCGATGCAGCGAGCCGAAATGGCGTTGCAGGAAGTCGGCGCGGTTGATCCAGCGCAGCGCAAGGGCCGCTTCGTCGCCGTCATCTGCCTGGCCTTTCCCGACGGCGCGGCCGAATATTTCCGCGGCGAGGTCGAGGGCACGCTGGTATGGCCGCCGCGCGGCGAACTCGGCTTCGGCTACGACCCGGTGTTCGTGCCGGACGGTTTCGAAAAGACTTTTGGCGAGATGACCGCAGAGGAGAAACATGGCTGGAAGCCCGGCCAGCCGACGGCATTGTCGCATCGGGCTCGCGCCTTCCAGAAATTCGCGCAGGCCAGACTGGATTTGGCGCGATCGGCGGTGAAATGACCATGTTGCTCGACCGCAGCCCCGGTTTCGGCGTCTACGTGCACTGGCCGTTCTGCGCGGCCAAGTGCCCCTATTGCGACTTCAACAGCCATGTCCGCCACCAGCCGGTCGACCAGGAGCGTTTTGCGCGCGCCTTCGAGACCGAGCTTGCGACGATGCGCAACCGCACCGGACCGCGCGAGGTGACCAGCATTTTTCTCGGCGGCGGCACGCCATCGCTGATGAAGCCGCAAACCGTGGCGACGGTGCTGGACGCGGTGGCGAAGAACTGGACAGTGCCAGCCGGCATCGAAGTGACGCTGGAAGCCAACCCGTCTTCGGTCGAGGCCGAGCGCTTTCGCGGCTACCGGGAGGCAGGCGTCAACCGGGTGTCGCTCGGCGTGCAGGCGCTGAACGACAAGGATCTGCGCTTTCTCGGCCGGCTGCACAATGTCGATGAAGCGCTGCATGCGATTGGGCTGGCGCGTGAGATTTTCCCGCGGCTGTCGTTCGACCTGATCTACGCGCGGCCCGGCCAGACACCGGAAGCGTGGCAGGCGGAGCTCGAGCAGGCGATCGACCATGCCGCCGACCATTTGTCGCTCTACCAGTTGACCATCGAGGAAGGCACGCCGTTCCACGCGCTGCATGCGGCCAGGAAATTCGCTATTCCCGACAATGACCATGCCGCCGATCTCTATGCGCTGACGCAGGAGATCACCGCTGCGCATGGGCTGCCGGCCTATGAGATTTCGAACCACGCCAGATCAGGCGCCGAAAGCCGGCACAATCTCACCTATTGGCGCTATGGCGAATATGTCGGCGTCGGTCCTGGCGCGCATGGCCGCTTCGTCGAAAACGGCCGTCGCGTGGTGACGATCGCCGAACGAATGCCGGAAACCTGGGCCAATCTGGTCGAAGCAAAAGGCCATGGTGTCACCGGCGGCGAGATCCTGACGCGCTCGGAAGAGGCCGACGAGTTCCTGTTGATGGGGCTGAGGCTGGCCGAGGGCATCGACCTCTCCCGCTACGAAGCGTTTTCCGGCCGCGGCCTGTCGACGGCGCGGCTGTCGATGCTGCAGGGCGAGGGGCTGGTGGCGCCGATCGGCAATGCCCGCCTGCGCGCCACGCCGGCCGGCATGATCGTGCTGGACGCTGTGGTGGCGGATCTGGCGCGGTAAAGCTTGGGCCAGGAGCTGGCCTGTCCCAGACAATTTGTCGGCTCACGCAAGGATGCTGGAAATTCGGCTTGCTTGGCCAAATGGCCATCCCACTGCCATCCGCAGCCGATAATTACTTGCAAGCGTGGGTCTGACTGGTCAAGCTTCGGTCGGGCGCCGCTAATATGCGGCTGAAGCAGAGCACGGGGCTAAAATGCGCCTCTTCAACATCGCGCTTGCTGTCATTGCTCTGATCGGCGGGCTGGAGGTGGCGTGGGCTGAAAAACGCGTTGCGCTGGTGATCGGCAATTCGAGCTATCAACGGGTCGCTAGACTTCCCAATCCGAACAATGACGCTGCTGACATGGCGGCCTTGCTCTCAAAGGTAGGGTTCAAAGTATCTCGCAAGATGGACTTGGACCATACCGCGTTCAGGAAAGCTCTGCAGGAGTTCGGTCGCGAGGCGGAAGGTGCTGATTTCGCAATAATCTTCTTCGCGGGACATGGGGTTGAGGTTGAGAATAGAAATTTTCTCGTTCCTACAGATGTCAGCCTGAGCGCTGATTCCGACGTGGAGTTTGAGGCAATCCCGCTGGATCTGGTGATGAACGCGTTGTCCCGTGTCTCCGGCGTGCGGGTGGTTCTGCTTGATGCTTGCCGGGACAACCCTTTTATCGCGGCCATGCGAAGATCAAATGCAACGCGTTCCATTGGCAGAGGCCTGGCTGCGATTGAACCGGCAGCCGGAACCTTGGTTGGGTACGCTGCGAAGGAAGGTACAACCGCTTTCGATGGAGCGGGACGGAACAGTCCCTACACTGCAGGGCTGTTGGCGCATTTGGGTGAACCCGGGGTAGACATCCAATTCGTGTTCCGCAAGGTTCGCGACACTGTTCTGGCCGCGACAGGCGGCAAGCAGGAACCATTCACGTATGGATCGCTGCCTGGCAGGGAAATATTCATTGCCCCTCCTCGTGGCCCAACGGCAGTCTCGCCAGCCAACAACAGCAGCCGAGATGCGAGCCTGACGGAAATCGAGTTGTGGACCTCAATCCGCGGCTCCAAAAGCAGCGGAGCGTTAAAGGATTATCTTCAACTGTACCCGGACGGCCTGTTTGTGCCTCTCGCCAGACTCCAAATTCAACAGTTGGAGAATGCAGATCATCAATCGGACGCCAGCCAGGAAGATGCCCCGAACGAGCTGGCGAAGCGGATACAGCGCGAGCTTGGCCGCGTTGGGTGTAATCCGGGAAAGCCAGACGGCATCTGGGGCGGAAGAACCCGGGAGGCGTTGCGCCGTTTCGCTCGCCACTCCGGCGCTGAGATCGACATGGCGAAACCGACAACAATTGCTTTGAAGGAATTGGAAGGAAGCACAGCGCGCGTGTGTCCGGTGGTTGCCCGGCCGAATTCGATAGAACCCCGCCATGCGAACAACCCGAATACCCGGCCACGACCGACAACGGAACAGAAGCGTGCCGCCGCTGCTCCGAGCGCGAGCAGGCCAGCTCGCGTTTGCAGGGCAGAAACCCACGATGAGTGCAGGGTCCGAGCGCGGGCCGCCGGGGCTCGCCGGGGCAGCGGCTTCTGCCGCGATCGAATTACAATCTGCGAGTGACGTGCCTCGGCAGAACTTGCCGATCTGGCGTCGCTCAGCGGCCACGAGCTGTGTGTTGAAGCCGGCGAGAACCGGTAGCGGCAGCAGAGAGGCATGCTGGCGCGCCCATCTTCGCCCTATCGAAACTCAATAATGTAGCCGTGCGAGCTGTTTTGCGGACCCATATCGTCCCACGTGCTCGCCTTGAGGTCGGCCGTGTCCCGGTTGCCGTCCAGATGAGCATAAAACATCGCAAAATCATCACCCTGCTTGTGCTCGTTGGGGTGGTTGGGAAGCCAATTGTTGTAATTCATTGGCTCGCCGGTCAGCCATCGCCAGCCGCCACGAGGCTCGCGCGCCCCCGGATCCTGCTCCAGGCCGATCCACGGACCCATCTTGTAGGACACACTTCCGTCGAAGCCGGTTTCGAACATCCGGTCATCAGTCTCGAACAGCCCGTAAATAAAGTCGTTCTCCGCCTTTGACGAGATCGACGCCAGATGCGCTTCACACCGCTGGGCAGCAGATTTGGCGGTCTGCCAAGACGAGTGGCGATCGTAAACTGCTACATAGAGGCGGCCCCCAAACTCGCCGTAGATGATTTCTTTGCCCCTGAGGCATTGCGCGGCGCGAATAGTGCGCTCATCGGTTTCGAGCCCTTTCAAATCCTCGGGATCGAAGAGCCGCGCCTCGTCGGCAGATACGGCGGAATCCGTCCTCGTGACGCCAACCAGCTCCAGCCTGTTGGCGACGATGCTATTGACATATCCAGTCTCGGTGAGCCCCAGCGCCTTCTGGTATCGAGAGATCGCCCTGCGAGTCTTTTGACCGAAATTCCCGTCCGCCGCGCCTATGTCATATCCGAGGTCGGAAAGCGTCAGCTGGATTTCCTTCCGTTGAGACTGCGTCAGCTTCATGCGGCTTTCGGCTTCCTGCGGCGACACGAGGCCACCGCCGCCACCTTCGAGCAGGCGCAGCGCAGCGCGCGCGCTGTCGGAGAAAGAGCCGGATTGGTGCTTGGCCAAGTAAAGCTGCCAGCCGCGTGCAGTGGCAATGCGCTCGGCTTTTTCGAAATCTATCTGGGCGAGAAAATCGGATGCGGCGACAGCGGTCGCCGGCGCGCTGGCGTTGAAGTAAAATTCAGCGGCAATGTTCGAGACAATCTGCGGCGATTGGAGGTTGTTTGTCTTTATGCGGACATCGCGGATCACACGCTTGAAAGCCGTACCTACCTCTAGCGAAGGGCTGGACAGATGTTCAACTAAGGCCGTCGTGAAAGGCGAGTTATCGCCGACTCCATCGTAGGCGACCTGGCCAGGCGAAGCGGAGAAGGCGATCATCGTTCCCGAGCCGGTCGAACTCACCGGCGCCAGCCCCTTCAACGCAGCGCCGCGAGTGACGCCTTCGACGCTTGCATTCAGCCGGTCGGCGATCGGATTATTGCGACAAGCATCGACGAAAAGAAGCGAGAGCGAGGCTTTCCGCTCCATAATGCCTGTAATGGAATTCAGCGCGATGGCTTCGGCGTCGACATCAAACTCCGACAGCAGCTCGGCATCGAGCCCGAGCAGAAAATTCTCGCCTTTCAGCTGCATCCCGTGGCCAGCGAAGTAGAACAAGGCGGTGTCGGCTGGCCCGATCTTCTTTGAAAAAGTAGAGAGTCCTCTCGCGAAACCAGCCCGGTCGACATTGATCAGACTGTCTACCTCGAAGCCGTTTTCCTTCAGGAACGCTGCAAAGGCGCGAGCGTCGGCGGCGGCGTTCGCCAACGGCGTTGTCGCCGTATAGGCAGAATTCCCGACTACCAACGCAAGGCGCTTACCTTCCGCAGCGCTTAGCGGCGCTGAAAGGCCCAGCAGCATCAGAAGCAGAAAAAATAGAAATGTCTGAAGATTTCTGAACCCCATGGCTGCCTCTTGCGTTTCGACAATTCTCCTGCTGGCGCGCCTATTTTAGGCTGAATACCTCGATCATCTCGGCGCGCCCTTTGACCTCGTGATAGCCGCAGGACTCGAAATAGTGTCGACCTTCAGGCCAGTGCTCGACGAACTGGGCGCTGACCAATAGCGGCTTGTCCAGTTTTCGCGTCAATCCTTCAATACGAAAGGCCAAATTCACGGCATCGCCTAGCGCGGTGTTGATGCCTTTGCCCATAGCGCCGATAGCAACTTCACCCACATGAAGGCCAATGCGGCAGTCGAGTACGATGTCTTGTTGTTCCCTGACCAGTACTCGGGTTGGCGACGTAGCCGCGTCTTCCGCAGCGCGGAGCGCCTGGGCAGCCTGAACCGCAGAGACACAGACATCCGCAGCGGTCTCGTGCCAATAAGCAAATACACAATCACCGATGAATTTGTCGATCGAGGCACCGTAGTGCTTCAAGATCATGTTGCAGTCCATATACCACTCGGCCAGGAGGGCCGCCACCTGTTCCGGGGACAGCCTTGCGCTAATTCCGGTAAACTCCTTCAAATCAGCAACGAACAGAGTGGCCGGCCGGCTCTTGGGGGCTGCCGGGTTGCCCCATTGCGTTTTTGTGTTCGCCACTTGCGAATCTGGATCGGGGGCAGTCGTGCCCTGGTCGAAAAGAAAGATTGATCTGCCGAACTGGACGCGATCGCCGGTGTGCAGCACACGCGCGGTTGTGAGCGCCACGTCATTCACATAACTGCCATTGGCACTGCCGACATCGACAACCCAGTAGTTCGCGCCGTCGCGCCGGATCGTTGCATGCTGGCGCGAAACTTCCCCGTCGTCCAAGCGTATGGTGGCATGTTCGCCACGACCAATCAGGTTGAAATCTCCCAGCCTGTAGGCCTCTCTGTTGCTCAGTGCGGTTAAAGTTGCCGACATGACCCTCTCCCGTACGCTCAAGCGCGCACGCAGGTTCAATATTAGCACGTTATGAACAGAGGCTGGCGACATTCCAGACGACGACGAGTTCATGAACCCAGGTCTGGAGCGTCTGCTGGAAGCGCGCGTCTCGAAGTATGCGGGTTGAATGATGTGGCCGAGCGTTTCCCCCGCGCTTTAGAGAGAAGTGTCTCGGCCAATCGCGAAGGTCGCGGTAGTCAGGCGTCGTGCTTGGGGCGGCGCCTGGCGTGGTCTTTCTCGGCGTCCGCCTCACCGTCGCGAGCCGGCTTGGCGTCGCCCTTGTCGCGGCGGGCGCCGTACCGATCGCTTGTCGGATGTGGGGTCGCTCCATTGCGGGAGCTTTTGGTTTCAAGGCGGGTGATGAAAATGTCGAAGCGATTGGGCATCGTCTGGTCAGTGCTCCATCGTGCTGCCGGTGCCGGTCGAGGGCTCGATCTCGAGCTTGGTTGCCTTTGACGGACGACGCTTTCGCGGCTTTTTAGCCGAGCCGGCGCCGGCTTTGGCAGGCAGGCCCTTGTCCTTTCGCACGGCAAAGCGCTTGCGGCCTGCATAGTAGGGTTCGAAAACGTCCTGTATCTTGAGGCTGTCCATCCTGCTCCTCCCGAGATCAGGCATAAATCCGCCGGGCACGGTTTCGTTCCGCAGTGTGGCAAAGGCATGACAGCCGAATCACTTCGGCATGGGTTTTGCAACCCGGCGTGAGCCGTGCCAAACAGGGCCGAATGCATTCAAAGTCAGAGCCTGACGGGGGATACCGGTGACCGGCGAGTCGGCAAAACGCAGCTACGTGATCGGCCAGACCGAGATACCGGCCCGGCCGCTCGAGCCGGCGCTCTACCTGGTGGCGACGCCGATCGGCAACCTCGCCGATATCACATTGCGCGCGCTTGAAACGCTCGCCGCAGCCGACATCGTCGCCTGCGAGGACACGCGTGTCAGTCGCGTGCTGCTCGACCGCTACGGCATCCGCCGCCGCACGTCAGCCTATCACGAGCACAATGCCGGCGAGGCCGGCCCAAAGCTGATCGCAGCCCTGCTGGCCGGGCAGAGCGTGGCGCTGATCTCGGACGCCGGCACGCCGCTGATCTCCGATCCCGGCTACCGGCTGGTCGGCGAAGCGCTCGACCAGGGCATTCGCGTCGTGCCGATCCCCGGCCCGTCGGCGCCGCTCGCGGCGCTGACGGCCTCCGGCCTGCCCTCAGACGCCTTCCTGTTCGCCGGCTTCCTGCCGGTGAAGACCGGCCAGCGGCTGGCGCGGCTGAAAGCGCTTAAAACCGTGCCGGCGACGCTGATCTTCTTCGAATCGCCGCGCCGGCTGGCCGAGACGCTCGGTGCTATGATCGAGGCGCTCGGCGGCGCCCGCAAGGCCGCGATCGGCCGCGAGTTGACCAAGACCTTCGAGGAGATACGGACCGGCACTTTGCAGTCGCTCGCCGATCATTACGCGGCGGCCGACACGCCGAAAGGCGAGATCGTCATCTGCGTCGGCCCGTCGGAGGCAGCGGCCGACGAGCCGGCGGACATCGACCGGCTTCTGCGTTCGCTTGCCGCCGAGATGCCGGCCTCTAAGGCGGCGGCGGAAGCCGCTAAGATGACCGGCGGCCAGAAGCAGGCGTTTTACCGGCGGCTGCTCGAACTCAAGGATAGTGGGAAAGAGGGCGATGGCTGAACGCCCGGTCGCCAGCCGCCAGCGCGCCTATCGGCGCGGCCACCGCAGCGAGTGGCTGGCGGCTGCGGCATTGATGGTGAAGGGCTATCAAATCCTGGCCCGCCGCCACCGCACACGGTTCGGCGAGATCGACCTGATCGCGCGGCGCGGCGACCTGGTGCTGATCGTCGAGGTGAAGGCGCGCCGCACGCTGGTGGAAGCGATGGAGGCTGTTCGCGACGAATCGGAGCGCCGCATCGAAAGCGCCGCCGATCTCTGGCTGTCGCGCCAGTCCGACTATGGCAGGTTGTCGGTGCGCTTCGACATGGTCGCGGTGCTGCCTTGGCGCTGGCCGGTGCATGTCGAGAATGTTTTTTACGGGCGAAGCTAGGCGCTGGAAGTCGCCGATGGGATCCGGATCGCAGCACACTGACCATTCCACGTAGAACGCTCCATCACGGCATAATCCAAGTCGATGCGTCAGCCGGCTGGGTCGCGAATTTCCGGACGTTTGCGATCGCAGCGCGAAGGTTTCGTCCCGGGAAGCAGCGCCGACTTTCAAACGCTAGTTGACTTTCGGCGACAGGCGCCGATTCTCAAGTCCAAGGCGGCCTGTCAAAGCAACATGCCGCCCGAACGATCAGCACGATGATCGAGAGCTGCTTTGAACCTGGTCAATCCGCCGAGCCTTGTTCTAAACGGTGTCGAGTTCGATTTCGACGCCGGTCTCCTGCACGGCGAGCATGGTGAAGATGTCCCGCTGAGGCCTCAATCGCTTGCGGTGCTGAAACATCTGGTCGCCAACGCCAACCGTGTCGTGACCAAGGAGGAGCTCCTGGACGCTGTCTGGCCCGGCATCGCGGTGACGGAAAACAGTCTTTCCCAGTGCATCAGCGAAATCAGGAAAGCCATCGGCGACGAGAAGCAGAGCCTGCTCAAGACAGTCGCGCGACGGGGATATCGCTTTGTCCCCGAAAGCCAAGCGCCCGGCATACCTCACGATCGCTACCCGCAGGTTCACGGCACTGCCTCTCCTGACCTGCACGAGACCAAAGGCCGGCGAACCCTGATATTGGTAAGCGCTGTACTGGCAATCGTTGCCGCAGTCGCGGCGTTCATCTGGAGGCCTGCATTTGATACGGAAGTGCCGACCTCGCTCTCGATCGCGGTTCTGCCGTTCGCAAATCTCAGCGAAGCCGAGGAGCAGGCCTATCTTGCCAACGGTTTCGCGGACGATCTGACGACAGAGCTGGCGCGCGTTCCCGGCCTGTTCGTCGTCTCGCGCAATGCCGCGCGTGCATATCGCAACAGCGGTCTGCCGCCGGCGAAGATCGCGAAAGAGCTCGGCGTCCGCTACCTGCTGGAGGGCTCGGTTCGACGTCTCGGCGATGAAGTGCGCATCAATGCGCACTTGGTCGATGCCTCGACGGTTGGCCAGATCTGGGCCGAGCGGTTCGAAGGTCCGTTCAGCGATGTGTTCAAGCTCCAGGACCAGGTGACCGGTCAGATTGTCGCTGCGCTGCAGCTAAAGCTCGTCCCGGGAAAAGCAAACCTGGCCGTGTCCGGCGATACTGACGATCCGGAAGCTTACCAGGCTTTTCGGCGCGCTATCGAGGCGCGACGAACGGATACACCATCAGGCACCGTGGACGCATCTCGCTACCTGCGCCAGGCCCTGGCGCTGGATGCCGATTTCGGCGCGGCGGCCGCGGAATTGGCATGGCTCCACTGGGATGCCGACGACGCGAGGAGACGAGCTCTAGGGGTTGGTTGGACTGAAATCGATGACGAGCTCTACGGCAATCTGGCCATCGCTGCCGGAAATCCGTCGCCCGGTTACTATCAGCTGATTTCCGAGCTTCTGGTCCGGGAGCATAGGTCCGACGAGGCGGTGGCTGCCCTGCAAAAGGCGATAGCGCTCGACCCGAGCGATTCCTGGACCTACGAAGGGCTGAGCCAGGCCCTCATCTTCAACGGCAGGCCGGCAGAGGGGCGAACCTTTCTCGAGGCGGCCCTACGCGTCGATCCCGGGTGGACGGAGTGGCGACACTATCAGGCTGGCTTGGCGGCGTTCGGCCAAGGCCGCTACGAGGAGGCGGTCGCGCAGCTTGAGCAGGTCGATGTTCGGTCGCCCAATCCCTGGACGAAGTTCTACGGCCTGCATGTTCTTGTCGCAGCGCTTGCGCATCTCGATCGCCTGCCGGAAGCGGCCTCAGCCCTGGAGCAGCTCCGAAGCGTGCTGTCGGAAAGGCAGGAGGGTCAGCCGAACCTGCTGATCGCCCAGCAGTTCTTCGTCTACAAGCGACAGGAGGATATCGTTCGCCTGCTCGATGGCTTGAGGAAGGCAGGGGTTTCTGAGCTTCCTGCCGGAATGGAACCCGAATCTGCTGAACGGATGAATGGCGTCGACATCGGCAATCTCATGATCGGACACGGGCTGACGGGACGCCAGGTCCTGCCCGATGTCTTGGCCTACCATTCTGTGATTGCGGCAGACGGCAGCGTGACCCGAACAGTTGGTGAGGAGGTCGTGACCGGTCGGATGTGGGTTCAGGGCGACAGCTTGTGCAGCGCCTATCCGCGTAAACTGACGGGCTGTGGCGCCGTATTCCGCAACCTGAGCGTCACACCCGGAGCCCCGAACGAATACATCCTGCTGTCTCGCTTCAAGCGTTATGAATTCTCGGTGACGAAGTAGCAGCACCTTGCTGCGTTTACAGCGGCCATGAGAGATTGAGGTTCATTTCGCCCTTGCCTTCGGTGACGTACGGACCACAGCGCTTCAATGCATCCGCGAAATCCCTGGCCAAGCCCTTGAACGTCTCGGTCTGCGGCGCAACGTCAACGATTTGGATGGCACTGACGTGCCCCTCGCGGGTGAAGCTGACGTGGACATTTGCTCTGAAGCTGATCCCGCGCATCGCCGTCTGCGTAGTCCAACAGCTTGCTGCCCGTTCGACAATGTGGCGGCTCAGACCATCACCAGCGGACGCGGTGGTCGCGGCGCCGATCACGAGAACTCCCAAGATGCGGTTGATCATCCTTTATCTCCTCAGTTCGACGCCCGAACCGTGTGGGAACGTCGTGGGAGAGAGGACGCGAGGGCTCGTTCGAAGTCATGATATCGGCGTGAAAAAGTTCTGAAGAGTGGTGAACGCGGTCGATTTGGCTATCGGATGCACGCAAACGGGCAAGAGCGAGCCCGCGAGGACGGCTTGGGTTGGAGGGGCGGGTCTACGCTGGTCGTCCCCCACCATCAGCCGACATTGTTAGGCCAAACGAACCAATAGAGCCCTGGCGACAAAATAAGCGTGCCGCCTCAGCCCCAGACGAACAGCGCCGCCAGGCCGACGGTGCCGATGACCAGCCGCCACCAGCCGAACAGCGAATAGCCGTGACGCGAGACGTAGTTGAGCAGGAAGCGCACGACGATAAGCGCCGCGACGAAGGCGGCGATGAAACCGGCGGCGATGATCGGCAGATCGGCGCTGGTCAGCACATTGCGGTTCTTGAACAGGTCGAAGGCGAAGGCGCCGACCATCGTCGGCATGGCGAGAAAGAAGGAGAATTCCGCAGCCGCCCGTTTGTCGACGCCCAGAAGCAGCGCGCCGACGATCGTCGAACCGGAACGCGACGTGCCGGGGATCAGCGAAAGGCACTGGAACAGCCCGATCTGCAGATAGAGCCGGAGCGGAAACCGCTCGACGTCGTGATAGAGCGGCTTCGGCTTGAAGCGATCCACCCACAACAGGACCAGGCCGCCGATGATCAGCATGACGCAGATCAGACTCGGCGATTCAAACAGCACCGTCTTGATGAAGCCATGCGCCAGTGCGCCGATGACGGCCGCCGGCAGAAAGGCGACGAGGATGCCGAGAACGAAATGCCGCGTCACCCGATCACGCGGCAGATCGACCAGCATCTGCCACAGGCGATGGAAATAGACGCTGAGGATCGCCAGTATGGCGCCGAGTTGGATCAGGATCTCGAAGGCCTTGCCGGTCGAATGGAAGCCGAGAAAATGGCCGGCAAGCAGGATATGGCCGGTTGACGAGACCGGAATGAACTCGGTCATGCCCTCGATCATGCCGAGCAGCAGCGCTTCGACAATGGTCTGGCTTTCCATGGAAACCTCGGCGTTCGAGTGAGAGCTTTGAAGAACGGCTTGCTTGTCATGGCGCGGAACTCCTCCTATAGGTCGCAGCACCCTGACGGCCCTTTGAATCGGGGCGGCCCCCCGGAATCGGGGCGGCCAAGACTTACCGGCGCAGCCGGCGATTTGCCAGTGCGCTCTATTATCGCGGGACCATGCTGACGCTTTTCCACCACCCGATGTTCGCCACCTGCCGCTTCGTTCGCCTCGCTTTCGGCGAGTATGGCGAGGAGCTGGCGCTGATCGAGGAAAAGCCGTGGATGCGGCGCAAGGAGTTCCTGGCGCTGAACCCGGCCGGCACGCTGCCGATCCTGCTTGCCGAGGGCGACGTGCCGATCGTCGGCGCCATGGTCATCGGCGAATATCTCGACGAGACGCGCGGCGTGCTCAAGCGCGACAAGCGGCTGTTCGCCGAGGACCCAATGGAGCGCGCCGAAATCCGCCGGCTGACCGACTGGTATCTTAACAAGGCCGATAGCGAGGTGACGCGGCACCTGGTGCGCGAGCGCGTGCTGAAGCCGATCATGCCGGAAACGGCGGGCGGCGGCTCGCCCGATTCGGCTGCGATCCGTGCCGCGCGCGCCAACATCCGCCAGCATATGAAATACACCAACTGGCTGGCCGGCACCCGCCATTGGCTGGCCGGCAGCAAGGTCACCTATGCCGACCTCGCCGCTGCGGCTGCGCTGTCCGTGCTCGACTATCTCGGCGAGATCGACTGGCGCGAACACGCTGCAGCGCGCGAATGGTATGCACGGGTGAAATCACGGCCATCATTCCGGCCGCTTTTGACCGACCGGGTGCGCGGCCTGTCGCCGGTGTCACATTATGCGGACCTCGATTTCTAGAGCGCAAAACCTGCGCGCGCTGATCGACCGCGAGGCGCGGCGCGCCGGTTTCGATGCCGTTGCCGTCACCACGCCCGATGCCATCCCGCAGGCGCCGGCCCGGCTTGCCGCATTCGTCGCCGACGGCTTCCACGGCTCGATGGGTTGGATCGCCGAGACGCTCGAACGCCGCGGCGAGCCGATGGCGCTTTGGCCCGAAGTTCGCTCGATCATCGTGCTGGCCATGAACTACGGGCCGGACCACGACCCGCGCGCGGTGCTGGGCAAGCGCCAGCTGGGCGCGATCTCCGTCTATGCGCAGAACCGCGATTATCACGATGTGATGAAGGGCCGGCTGAAAGAGATCGCCGGCAAGATCGTGGGGCACTCTGGGAGCGACGTAAAAGTGTTCGTCGACACCGCCCCGGTGATGGAAAAGCCGCTGGCAGAAGCCGCCGGCCTCGGCTGGCAAGGCAAGCACACCAATCTGGTCAGCCGCGAACACGGCTCCTGGCTGTTCCTTGGCACCATCTTCACGACGGCCGAGCTTGCATCCGATACGCCCGAAGACGACCATTGCGGCTCTTGCCGCGCCTGTCTCGACGTCTGCCCGACCGACGCCTTTCCGGCTCCCTACCGGCTCGATGCGCGACGCTGCATCTCCTACCTCACCATCGAGAACAAGGGGCCGATCCCGCTCGAGTTCCGCGAAAAAATCGGCAACCGCATCTATGGCTGCGACGATTGCCTGGCCGCCTGTCCATGGAACAAGTTTGCCCGGGCAGCGTCCGAGCAAAAGCTCGTCGCTCGCGCCGATTTGCGTGAGCCGCCGCTCGCCGATCTGTTGGCGCTCGACGACGCTGCTTTCCGGTCGTTCTTTAGCGGTTCGCCGGTCAAGCGCATCGGTCGCGACCGCTTTGTCCGCAATGTGCTGATCGCCGCCGGCAATTCCGGCGAACCGTCGCTCGGCAACGCCGTGCGTGCGCTGCTCGGTGACGCCTCGCCGCTGGTGCGCGGCGCAGCGGTTTGGGCGCTGTCACGGCTTGTGCCGACTTCGGAATTCGCCAAATCGGCCAGCGCTGCGGTGAAAGCAGAAGGCGACGAGGCCGTGCGACGCGAATGGCGCCTGGCGCTGGCAAACCAGATCGAGGCGCATGCATGAGCGAGAAGCAGATCCTCATTTTCGGCGCCGGCTATTCGGGCAAGGCATTTGCCCGCGCCGGCAAGGATGCCGGCACCATCCTTGGCACGACACGCGCAGCGGAGAAATTCGAAGCGCTGCGGCAAGCCGGAATCCAGCCGCTCCTTTTCGATGGCGCGCTGACGCCTGAAATCAGCGACGCGCTCGAGAAAACAACCCACCTCGTCGTCTCGGTGGCGCCGGAAGAGGCCGGCGACCCGGTGCTGAATGCGGCGCGCCCGGCTATCACGAAGATGCCGGCGCTCGAATGGATCGCCTATCTGTCCACCGTCGGCGTCTACGGCGACCATGGCGGCGGCTGGGTCGACGAAACCGCCGAATGCAGGCCGGTGTCGAAGCGCTCGATGCTGCGTGTCGCCGCCGAGCAGGACTGGCTGAAGCTGGGTCGCGACATCGGGCGGCCGGTGGCGATCCTGCGGCTTTCCGGCATTTATGGGCCGGGCCGCAATGCCCTGGTCAATCTCGAAAACGGCACCGCGAGGCGGCTGGTCAAGCCGGGCCAGGTGTTCAACCGCATCCATTGCGACGACATTGCGGGGGCGCTTTGGCATCTGCTCAAGCACACCAGTGGCGGCATCTTCAATGTCACCGACGATCTGCCGGCGCCGCCGCAGGACGTCGTCACCTATGCCGCAGAGCTGATGGGCGTCACACCGCCGCCGGAAATTCCGTTCGAGACCGCCCAACTTTCGCCCATGGCGCGGTCGTTCTATGGCGAGAACAAGCGCGTCGCCAACACGGCTATCAAGGCGGCCGGCTATCGCTTCCGCTTTCCGGACTACCGGTCGGCCTTCGACCATATGTGGGTTTTGGGCAACTGGCGCGATGGCGAGGCGCGCAGCCCGATGAAGCGGTCGTGATCGAAATCGCGTGCCGGGCGTGCTATGATTCGACTTAATTTGCAGAGGGGTTCTGCTTCATGACGATGTTGAAGCGATCATTGCGCGGCAAATCGCTGCTGCTGAAGCGCGTCGCAACGCGCTTTAGATTTCTGTTCACGCATGTCGTTGTCCCAAAACCGCTGCGCACTTTTGGGCGACATGCATTGGCAGCACTCGCCGTCCTCGCCGTGGCGGGGCTTGCAGCGCGACCTGCGGCGGCCGAGGAACTGGCGAAAAACCTGTTCGGCGCCAAAAAGCTGCCGGCCGTGGCTGCGCCGCAGTCGATCGGTTTTTATTCCAAGGGCTGCTTTGCCGGCGGCGTCGCCATACCCCTGAACGGCCCGAAATGGGAGGTGATGCGGCCTTCACGCAACCGCCGCTGGGGCCATCCGACGATGATCGCGCTGATCGAGAAACTGTCGCGCGACGCCGCGGCCGATGGCTGGCCCGGCCTTTTGGTCGGCGACATTTCGCAGCCGCGCGGCGGCCCGATGCTGACCGGCCATGCCTCGCACCAGATCGGCCTTGACGCCGACATCTGGCTGACGCCGATGCCCGACCGCAAGCTTTCGCTCGAGCAGCGCGAAAACATGAGCGCCACCTTGCTTGTCGACGAAAAGACCCATTTGGTGAAAGATGCGCTCTGGGCACCGGAGCATACGCGGCTGCTGAAGCGCGCGGCAAGCTATGCGGAAGTCGAGCGAATCCTGGTCAATCCCGGCATCAAGAAGAAGCTCTGCGACACGGTGAAAGGCGACCGCGGATGGCTGCGCAAGGTCAGGCCGTTCTGGGGCCACGACTATCACTTCCACATCCGCATCGGCTGCCAGCCCGGCTCGCCCAAATGCAAGGCGCAGGAAAACACCGCGCCAGGCGACGGCTGCGACCAGTCGCTGGCATGGTGGTTCACCGAGGAGCCATGGCGCCCCAACAAGAACCCGGACAGGCCGAAAGCGCGCGACCTGATGACGATGGCGAGCCTGCCCGCAGCATGCCAGGCCGTGCTCGACGGGCCAGATCCGGCTTCCGCGGAGGCGGTCACCTATTATGGCGACGGGGTGCCGGTCGCGGCTGCACCCGTTCTCACCAAGGCTCCGTCGCCGGCGCGGGCATCGGCAAGCGGCGCGGCAGCCCTCCCGACCACGGCCAACGCCTACGCCGAAACGCCCGAGATCGGCATTCCGCTGCCGCGACCCCGGCCGGGGTATTGAGGCGAACAACCAACTGTTGGGGTCGGCGCCGCCCCTCATCGCCCTGCCGGGCATTTCTCCCCGTATAGTGAGGGGGAGAAACGGGCTGGCCGCTGCCTTCGCGCCCTGCCTGCGACGCTGGTGATTGGCGAAACCGGTGACAAGAGCGCCCCTCTCCCCGTCACTGTACGGGGAGAGGATGCCGGCAGGCAGGTGAGGGGCGGCGCCAAGGCTCTCCCCTGAAGCGACTTTCCCTTTCCCGGGTCATGCGCTAGTCAAGAAAAGAACGGCGGAACGCCACTGGGAACCGGGACGGACGAGAGCATGCCAGGCGACGACGACACAGTGCTGCAGTTTCCGGTCCTGATCGGCGACATCGGCGGCACCAATGCGCGCTTTTCGATGGTGCTCGACGCGACTTCGGAACCAACCGAACCGCAGATCGTCCAGACCGCCAATTTCAACACGATCGACTCAGCGATCCAGGCGGCGGTGCTCGACCGCTCGTCGGTGCGGCCCAACTCCGCCGTGCTGGCGGTGGCCGGCCCGGTCGACAGCGACGAGATCCCGCTCACCAACTGCCCGTGGATCGTCAAGCCGAAAAAAATGTTTGCCAGCCTCGGCCTCGGCGACGTCGTGGTGCTCAATGATTTCGAGGCGCAGGCGCTGGCCGTCGTGGCGCTCGGCGAAGAGCATATGGAGAAGATCGGCGGCGACGCGCCGGAGCCCAATGCCGGGCGCGTGGTGCTCGGCCCCGGGACCGGGCTTGGCGTCGCCGGCCTGGTCCACGCGCTGAACCACTGGATACCGGTGCCCGGCGAGGGCGGGCACATGGATATCGGGCCGCGCTCGCCGCGCGATTTCCAGGTGTTTGGGCATATCGAGAAGCTCGAAGGCAGAATTTCCGGCGAACAGATCCTGTCCGGACGCGGCCTGGTCAATGCCTACCGGGCGGTGGCCAGGGCGGACGGCAAGCCGGCGCCGTTGACCACGCCGGCCGAGGTCACCGCCGCGGCGCTGGCGAAGTCAGATCCGGTGGCCGAGGAAGCGCTGTCGCTGTTCGTCACCTGCCTCGGGCGCACCGCCGGCGACCTTGCGCTGGTGTTCATGAGCCGCGGCGGCATCTTCCTGACCGGCGGCATTGCGCAGAAAATCCTGCCGGCGCTGAAAACCGGCAATTTCCGCGCCGCCTTCGAGGACAAGGCGCCGCACAGCGAGCTGATGCGCACCATGCCGGTCTATGTGATCACCCATCCGCTGGCAGCGCTTTCCGGCCTTGCCGCCTATGCCAGAAACCCATCGCTGTTCGGCGTCCAGACGGCGGGGCGACGCTGGCGGGCGTGACCCCACAGAGTTTTTGCCGGCCATTGCCATAGGCAAGCCGGCACCGGGGCGCTAAGAGGATTGCCGAATTAACCCGGCCGCGGAGCTGGACCGACGTCACGGAACAATCACGACTTGAACCAGTCGCCAAACACCCAAGCCCCAAACCACCAAGCCAAAGCCCGGCCCGGCGAGGTCGTGGCGGTGATCCGCCGCATCCTCGCCGAGAACGGCCGCGACTATCGCTGGTATTATGCTGTGGCCGTTCTGTGCCTGGTGATGGTTGCGGCCACGACCGCCTTCACCGCCTGGATCATGAAGGATGTCGTCGACCAGATATTCTACCAGCAGCGCGGCGATCTGATCGCGCTGATCTGCTTGTTGATCCTGGGTGCCTTCATGCTGCGCGGGCTGGCCACCTACGGTCAGGCGGTGACGCTGGCCAGGATCGGCAACAATCTGGTGGCGCGCTACCAACGCCGCATCTTCGCTCATCTGATGAAGCTCGGCATCAATTTCTTCAACGACACGCGCTCGGGACGGCTGGCCGCCCAGATCAACGAGAACGTCAACGGCATCCGCGACCTGCTGTCGATGACGCTGACATCCTTGGCACGCGACGCCGTATCGCTGATCGCGCTGATCGGCGTCATGATCTGGCAGGATCCGATGCTGTCGCTCATGTCGCTGCTGATCGGGCCGCCGCTGATCTACACCGTCGTCTATCTGACCCGCAGAATAAGGCGCGCCACGCGCGAAGCCGTGCAGATAAACGCGCGGCTGATCGGCGCCATGCAGGAAGCAACGCAAGGCATCGCCATCGTCAAGGCGTTTACGCTGGAGGACGAGCTGTCGCGCCGCATCAGCGATCTTGTCGCCGGCGCCGAGCAGCGGGCAAACCGCATCGCCCGCGTCTCGGAACGGTTATCGCCGATCTCCGACATGCTGGCCGGCTTCGCCGTCGCCGGCGTCATCGCCTATTCCGGCTACCGGGCAGCCGTCGGCGGCCAGCCGCCCGGCGCCGTGTTTTCCTTCATCACCGCACTGCTGCTTGCCTACGACCCGGCCCGGCGGCTGGCGCGCATGCAGGTCGGCATGGAACGGGCGCTGGTCAATGCGCGCATGATCTACGAGTTGCTCGACCTCGAGCCGCAGCAGGGCGACGCGCCCGGAGCGGCCGAAGCGAAGATCACCCGGGGCGAGGTGCGCTTCAACCATGTGTCGTTCGGCTATGTCGCCGACGCTCCGGTGCTGCAGGATCTCAGCTTCGTTGCCGCCGCCGGCAAGATGACGGCCATCGTCGGCGCCTCGGGCGCCGGCAAGTCGACGCTGGTGGCGCTGCTGCAGCGCTTTTACGATGTCGAGGCGGGCAGCATCGAGGTCGACGGCCAGGACATTTCGCAAGTCACCAAGCAGTCGCTGCGCCGCTGCATCGCCTATGTCTCGCAGCAGCCCTATCTGTTCGAAGGCAGCATTCGCGACAACATTCGCTACGGGCGGCTGAGCGCCAGCGACGCCGAGATCGAGCTGGCCGCGCAACAGGCCGAGGCCGATGGCTTCATCCGCCAGCAGCCGCAGGGCTATGACACCCCTGTCGGCGAAGGTGGCCTGACGCTGTCGGGTGGCCAGCGCCAGCGCCTGTCGATCGCTCGCGCCATCGTGCGGCAGGCGCCGATCCTGCTGCTCGACGAGGCGACCTCGGCACTCGACAACGAGGCCGAAGCGCGCGTCCAGCAGGCGCTGACCCAGATCATGGCGGGCCGCACGACCATCGTCATTGCGCACCGGCTGTCGACCGTGGTCAATGCCGACCATATCATCGTGCTGGAACAGGGCCGGCTGGTCGAGCAAGGAACGCATGCCTCGCTGATGGCCGACCCGCACAGCGTCTATGCCCGGTTCCACCGGGTGCAGGGCAACAAGGGGCTGGGGCTTGTCGACGACGGCAAGCCAATCCAAACTCCGCTGCGGCGCGCAAAAAAGGCGATTGGGAGAAATTTATGAGCGGTACGCCCACAAACGACCCCCCCGTCAGTGAAATGGGCCTGGTGGTGGTCGGCGCAGCCGGTCGCATGGGCCAGGCGCTGATCCGCGCCATCCACACCATTCCGGGCGCCCGCGTCGCCGGCGCGATCGAGCGGACCGGCTCGCCGCATCTCGGCAAGGATGCCGGCGAGCTGGCCGGCATCGGCACTATCGGCGTGGTGATCGGCGACGATCCGCTGCCGGCCTTCGCCAGGGCCGACGGCGTCCTCGATTTCACCAGCCCGGCGGCGACCGTCGAATTCGCCGGCTATGCGGCGCAGGCGCGCATCGCCCATGTCATCGGCACCACCGGCTGCTCGGCGGACGACAATGCAAAGATAGCGGCGGCGGCGCGCCACGCGACGATCGTCAAGTCAGGCAATATGAGCCTCGGCGTCAATCTGCTGGCGGTGCTGGTGGAGCAGGCGGCGCGCGCGCTCGATGCCGACGATTTCGACATCGAGATCCTGGAAATGCACCATCGGCACAAGGTCGACGCGCCGTCGGGCACGGCGCTGCTGCTCGGTGAAGCCGCCGCCGCTGGACGCGGCATCGACCTTGACGGCAACAGCGTGCGGTCGCGCGACGGCCATACCGGCGTGCGCAAGACCAGCTCGATCGGCTTCGCCACGCTGCGCGGCGGCTCGGTGGTCGGCGACCACAGCGTCGTGCTGGCCGGCACCGGCGAGCGCATCACGCTTGCCCATCACGCCGAGGACCGGGCGATCTTCGCCCGCGGCGCGGTCAAAGCCGCACTGTGGGCGCGCGGCAGGAAGCCGGGTCTGTATTCGATGCGCGACGTGCTCGGACTCGCCTGAGACGATCTCATCCACCAAACTGAAGGAGCAAAAATGTCGGGAACTCTCGTGCTCGTGCGCCATGGCCAGAGCGAATGGAACCTGAAGAACCTTTTCACCGGCTGGCGCGACGTCGACCTGACCGAATTGGGCCACGCCGAGGCCAGGGAGGCGGGCGCCAAGCTGAAGGCGCGCGGCATGAAATTCGACATCGCCTTCACCTCGTCGCTGATCCGGGCGCAGAAGACCTGCCAGCACATTCTCGACGCGGTCGGCCAGAGCGATCTTGAGACCATCCGCGACCAGGCGCTGAACGAGCGCGACTATGGCGATCTCTCCGGCCTCAACAAGGACGACGCGCGCCAGAAATGGGGCGAGGAGCAGGTGCATGTCTGGCGCCGCTCCTACGACGTGTCGCCGCCCGGCGGCGAAAGCCTCAAGGACACCGGCGCGCGCGTCTGGCCCTATTATCTGCACGACCTGCAGCCGCATGTGCTGCGCGGCGGCACAGTCCTGGTCGCGGCGCACGGCAATTCCCTGCGCGCGCTGATCATGGCGCTGGACGGCAAGTCGGGCGAGGAGATCGTCAGACTGGAGCTCGGCACCGGCGTGCCGGTCATCTACAGGCTCAACGCCGATTCGACGGTGGCATCCAAGGAAGTGCTGGCCGGCTGAGCCGGCGGGGCAGCTTTCAAAAAAGCGCGTTGACACTCACCGTTTGCCCGCCTAAAGAGCCCGCACCAGCCCAGATGGCGGAATTGGTAGACGCGCACGGTTCAGGTCCGTGTTCCGCAAGGAGTGGAGGTTCGAGTCCTCTTCTGGGCACCAATCCCTTTGTAAGCTCTTGATTTCCTGGAAACCTTAGGTTTCCGGGTCATCAGCTGCTACACAAAGCAGTCGCCTTGCGAATGACCTCACCCAACCAGGCGTCCTGATACGCCCCCTGGTTCTTAAGGCGCATGCCTGCGGACATCTCTAAGGTTGTCGCGCGGCGGCCGTGTCTGAGCATCTTCCCATACGGAATGTCATCGAGTAGCGTGCAGGGGCGGCATGTGACGGCGCTCTCCTTGGCGAATGCACTGCTGCACCTTCAGCAGTTGCCGTCAGACCATTGGGCTGCTGTCACAACCCCGTGCTTGCCGTGACAGATTGTTCCCGTCCCGGTTCTTTTCGGCACCGAAACGAGGGGAAAGAAATGCACAACCGATTGCGGCGGTGCCTGCGGAGAATGTCGCTGGCGGCATTGACGATGCTGGCGGTTCCCGTCCACGCGGCTGATCTCGTCATTGCAATGCCGAACTGGCCGTCGGGCCAGGCGACCGCAAACATTCTCAAGGTCAGCCTGAAGCAACATTTCGGGCTCGATGCCGATGTGCGCGAGATGGGGACGCTCATTGCCTTTGCCGGCCTCGATTCGGGCGAGGTGGATATTCATCCCGAAATCTGGCTGCCCAACCTGGACAATCTGGTGAGGAAGTATGTCGACGGCGCCGGCACGGTAGCCATCAGTCCCATCGGTGTGCCGGCATGGCAGGGCATATGCGCCACCCGCGAAACTGCCGACAAATTTGGCATTCGCGACATTTCGGATCTCACCGACCCGCGCAAAACCGCCGCGTTGGACACGGACCGGGACGGACGCGGAGAACTCTGGATTGGCGCCGAGGGCTGGTCCTCGACGGCTATCGAGCGTGTCCGCGCCAATAGCTATGGCTACGCCGAGACAATGACATTGCTGGAGACGCCGGAGGATGTCGGAATGGCGGCTGTCGATGCCGCGGTTGCCACGGCTCATCCGATGGTGTTTGCCTGCTACGCGCCGCATCACGTGTTTGAACTGCACGAAATTGTCCGGCTTGCCGAGCCGCCTTTTGACCCGGCAAAGTGGAAGATCGTGCTGCCTTCCGAGGACCCGCTCTGGGTCTCGAAGTCCAGCGCGCCGGTATCATGGGATACGGCACATTTCCACATCGCTTACGCCACCTCGCTGCGCAAGAAATATCCTGAGGTGGTCGCGTTCCTGGAACGGGTCGCCCTCAAGCCCGAGGACGCCACTAAGATGAGTTATGCGCTCCAGGTGGAGCGCCAGGATCCTTACGAGTACGCCAAACAATGGGTCGCCGCGCAGGGCGCTCGGGTGCAAGGGTGGGCAAATCCATGACCGGAAAGCTGACGATCGCGGGACGCAGCGCTCTCCAGCGGCACTCCCTGACGGCAATTGTCGCGGTAGCGCTCGGTCTTGTCGCGGTGGCGGCGCTGGCTGCCGGAACCCAGGTTTTCGATCCGAAAACCCGCAAATGGGTGGACTATGACCGCGCCAAGGCGCGCAAATACTATGCCGCGCATAATCAAGTGCCAGAGGCGTTTCGCCCGCAGATGGTTAAGTTCCGCACCGCGGAAGCGCCCGGTACCATCATCATCGACGGCAACCAGCATTTTCTCTACCTTGTGCAGCCGGGTCAGCGCGCCATGCGCTACGGTATTGGCGTCGGCCGGGAAGGCTTTGGATGGGCCGGAATCGTGCGCGTCGGCCGCATGGCGGAATGGCCGACCTGGACGCCGCCGGCCGAAATGGTCGCTCGCGATCCGAATGCTGTCAAACATGCGGGAGGCATGCCGGGAGGGCCTGACAACCCGCTCGGCGCCAGGGCGCTCTATCTGTATGAGCGCGACCAGGACACGATCTACCGGATACACGGCACGCCGGAGCCGTGGACGATCGGGCTCGACGTGTCATCAGGCTGCATCCGGATGCGGAACGACGACATCACCGACCTGGCATCACGCGTCAAGGTTGGGGCCAAGGTCATCGTTCTCATGCAGGGGGCGGCACTTTACAAGGGTGTTTGAAGCCGGGGTGTTTGAAGCCGGGGTGTGTGAAGCCGGGGTGTGTGAAGCGGCATTCGGAGAGGGACAAGCAATGTCGGCAAAACCTGCAGTGAGAACTTCGATCCGGGCAACAGCAATTGGATTCCTGGCGGGGGCCTTGAGCGCTTGCGTCAGCACGCCGCCGCCGCCGCCGCCTCAGGACCAGATGTCCAGGACCCAGGTCGAGACGGCCCCGGCCGACCTTCAGCTGCTTTGCGCCGACGCAGCCGCCAAGGCGAGCGGTGCCGACAGCAGCAAAATACTTCCGGTTTCGTCGAGCAAGATCGATTCCACAACCTATCGGGTCGAACTCGATGCCGGCGGCAAGAAGACAAGCTGCCTTGTCGATACCGAAGGCAATGTCAAATCCGTTCAGCCCACCTGATCCGCTCTGGTCGAAGGATTTTGCGGCGATCTGACGATTGCCGCGAACGTGGCGTCGGCTTCGGACGTGACGATTGGTGGCGACCAGCCGCGGCAAGGTTCAGACACTAGGAGAAAAAGCCCGGCCGACGGCAGCGTGTCTCAACCCAGCGGCATCATCGCGATTGGCAGGTTCGGGCATTCGCTGTACCATTCCTGCGCCGGTCGGCGAAATTGCGCGTTCCGGCAAGGGAGAAACGTCCATGTTACGATCAATTTCGCTCGCGGTTTTCCTGGCGGTCGTTCCTGCGGCAGGCTTTGCAAATTCATGCCCGACCATCATGGCCGCGATCGACGCGGCGTTGCCGACCGCGACGCTGGCCGAGGCCGACATGAACAAAGTCAAGGAACTGCGCGCCCAAGGCGAGAAATTGCACGCCGCCGGCGATCATGCAGGGTCGGAGGCTGCGCTCAACCAAGCCAAGTCGATGCTCGGCATATAGATGCTCCACCTTCTCCCCCTGTGGGAGAAGGTGGCCGAGCGAAGCTCGGTCGGATGAGGGGTGTTCCAGCTTGGCACCAACAGCGCTCCGTCCAGCACCCCTCAACCGTCTCGGCGCTGCGCGCCGATCCACCTTCTCCCACAGGGGGAGAAGGGAAGCTCTCCACCGCCCAGCCCGCGTGATCACCCCAGCCCAATCCGCCTGGCGCCCTGCCGGAACATCGCCTCAGCGTCCGGCTCGAAGCGGAAGGTGCCGATGAAATCGTCGGCACAGTAGTTCGGCAGCGTCTTGCGGATGGCGGCCGCGAAAGTGCGGGCCTCGTCAAGCCGCCCCGCCAGCGCAAGGCAGTGCGCCGCGATCGCCAGGATGATGGCATGCGCGTTGGGACGGGCGGCGGCCTTCAGCGCCCATTCGGCGGCCTCGTCGAACTGCCCGAGGCGGACATGCGCCATCGCCCTGGCGCCGAGCATGCCGAACAGCAGCGGATCGAACGGACTCAGATGGCGCGAGTGATCGGATGAACCGATCGCCGCGTTCGGATCACCCGACTGCGAGTGGACAAACGAAAGCGCGTAGTGGCCGAGCGCAAAGTTGGGGCTGAGATCGACGGCCCGTTCCAGCTCGATGAGCGAGCCGTCCTGCTCGCCGCGCAACCACAGCGCCCGGCCCATGGCCCAGTGCGCGGCCGGATTGTGATCGTCGACCAGAAGACTTTGGCCGGCGGTTTCGAAGGCGAGCGCGCTTTCCTGGTCGCGGTCTCCCCAGCGCTGAAAGGCGTTCTGCCAATGGGTGAAGGACAGGCCGGCATAGGCGCGGGCGAAGGTCGGATCGAGCTTCAGGGCCATGTCGAAGAAATGCCGGGCCTGCTCGTTTTCCGTGCGGGTGAAGCGATACATGTGCCAGAGGCCGCGATGGTAAGCCTCCCAGGCATTCAGCGAGCTGGGGGCTTTCAGCATGGCGCGGTTGCGCTCGACCATCTCGATCTCGGCCGAGATCGACGAGACGATGCTGTCGCCGATGTCGTTGAGGACGGCAAAGATGTCGTCGGGCCTGCGTTCGAAGGTCTCGGCCCAGACGATCCTGGCCGTGCGCACCTCGACAAGTTCGACGCTGACCGCGACACGGCCAGCCTGGCTGCGCACCGTCCCGGTGGCGACGTAGTCGACGTTGAGTCGCCGGCCGGCATCTTCCGGCGCGATGTTCTTTTCGGCCAGCGCAAAGACTGAGCCGCGGGCGATGACGAAGAAATCCCTGAGCTTGGCTAAACGGGTGATGATGTCGTGGGTCAGGCCGTCGGCCAATCCACCGCGAAAGGGGCCGCCGCGAGGGCCGCCGATCCCGGCTTCCTCGACAAACGGCATCACCGCGAGCGACGCCTTCGACGTAGCAGTATCGGCATGGGGAAGCACAATTGACGCTTGCGCGGCTGCCGGCAACAGCGCCGGCTGCGCCCGGAGCGTCGCGGCAGGTCGTTCGCTGCGGATCGTCCGCCATGCCTGACGAACGGGTCCGAAATCCAGATCCTCCGAAGCAAACAGCTGCGCCGCCGAGGCAAGATGGTCCTCGCAGGCGGCGATCTGGCCGCGTCGCGCCAGGCTTGTCAGAAGAGCCACGTGCGCGCGCTCGTCGAACGGATTGAGTTCCAGCCATGTCTCCAGATGCGCGGACATTTCGTCGGCATCCGCCGGCAGCTTGCTGACCAGCTGTTCCAGAATGGCGGCGTGCCACGAGCTGAAGCGGCGGCGTTGCGCGATAAGCCAGCTGTTGAAATGCGGGCTGCGGTCGATCTCCAGCCCGTCGAGGAAGTTGCCGACGAATAGTCTGGACAGGGCCTGCAGCCGCTCAAGATCGAGCGTCTCGATGCCGCTGGCGGCGGCCGAGGCGACATCGACGGCGTCGACGGAAATGCCCTTCAGATCGAGCGCGACCGTGTCGCCTGATGTTTCGATCCTGTGGCGATCCGGTTCGTCAAAAATGCCCCTGAGCTTGCTGAGGCACCAGCGAAGCTCGCCGCGCGGATCGTTCGGCACATCCCACAAAAGCTCGCACAGACGGCTGCGGCCGACGGCATGCGGCGCGAGCGCCAGATAGGTGAAGAGCGCGCGCAGCTTGCGCGATGCCGGCAGTTGCACGGTGGCGCCGTCGCGGATGACCGTCAGCGGCCCGAGCAGCCGCACGGACAGCCCGGCCGCTGCGCCGTCCAGGCTCGATCGAGCGGATTCCACGTGCGTTTCCACGCTTGCTCCCACGCTGGCCAGTTGTCCTTTGCTTTACCATCGAAAGCGATCGAGTGCATCCGGCAACGAATTTTCCGCGCCGGTTGCCGGCATTGCCACCGTTCCGGGCCGCGTTGGCGGCACCGGAACCGTACCGCGGCAAGGTCTCGAAACCTCGCCGCCCAAGCCGCCGGTTTGTAACCGGCTCGTGACGACGATACCTCGTGACGACAACAATAAGGCGAGAGCAGACATGTTGCAGCAACGGAAAATCAGGACCACGGCCGGGCGCGGCCGCCTGTTCGACAGCATTATCGACACGGTCGGCGACACGCCGGCGATCAGGATCAACAATCTCGGCCCCGATCATGTGACGATCTATGTAAAGGCCGAGTTCTTCAATCCGGCGGCGTCGGTGAAGGACCGGCTGGCGCTCAACATCATCGAAGAGGGCGAGCGCAGCGGCGCCCTGAAACCGGGCCAGACCGTCGTCGAGGCAACCAGCGGCAACACCGGCATCGGCTTGGCCATGGTCTGCGCGCAGAAGGGCTACCCGCTGGTGGTGACGATGGCCGACAGTTTCTCCATCGAGCGCCGCAAGCTGATGCGCATGCTGGGCGCCAAGGTGGTGCTGACGCCGCGCGCCCAGATGGGTTTTGGCATGTACAACAAGGCGGTCGAGCTCGCCGAGGCGAATGGCTGGTTCCTGGCCCGCCAGTTCGAGACCATCGCCAATGCCGCCATTCACGAGGCGACGACGGCGCGCGAGATCATCAACGACTTCGCCGGATCGCGGCTCGACTGCTTCGTCACCGGCTACGGAACCGGCGGCACCGTCGTCGGTGTCGGGCGCGTGCTGCGCCGCGAGCGTCCCGAAACCCGGATCGTGCTGGCCGAACCTGCCAACGCCCAGCTCATCGGCAGCGGCAAGGCGCAGCAGCGCGGCGCCGACGGCGCACCCGCCGCCAGCCATCCGGCCTTCGAGCCGCACCCGATCCAGGGTTGGACGCCGGATTTCATTCCCAACGTCCTGCAGGAGGCGGTCGACGCCAGCCTCTATGACGAGGTGGTGCCGATTGCCGGGCCCGAGGGCATCAAATGGGCCAAGGCGCTGGCCCAGAAGGAAGGGATTTTCACCGGCATTTCCGGCGGAGCCAGTTTTGCCGTGGCGCGCCAGATCGCCGAAAAAGCCGCACCCGGCTCGGTGATCCTGTGCATGCTTCCCGACACCGGCGAACGCTACATGACGACGCCGCTGTTCGACGGCATCGAAGCCGAGATGGACGCGGAGGAGATTGCCCTCTCGCGCTCGACGCCGGGCTGCCAGTTCCCGGCCGAGTAACGGCATACGGGAGCGACGCAGATGGACGCAGTGCTGAAAGCCGCCAGTACGGCCGGTATGGTTGCCGAAGAAACGCTCGACCCGATCGACTGGGCCGATGTGCAGGCGCTGTCACACCGGATCGTCGACGACGCGGTCGACTATCTGCGCGATGTCAGGGAACGCCCGGTGTGGCAGGACATGCCGGCGGAGGTGAGAGAATTTTTCGCAGAGCCGCTGCCGCAATCGCCTCAACCGCTGGCCCAGGTCTATGGCGAGGTCGCCCGCAACGTGATGGCCTACCCCATGGGCAACATCCATCCGCGCTTCTGGTCCTGGTACATGGGGTCGAGCAATTTCACCGGGGCGCTCGGTGATTTCCTGGCGGCGGTGCAGGGCTCCAACCTCGGCGGCGGCAACCATGCCGCCGCGCTGATGGACAGCCAGGTCGTCGACTGGTGCAAGCAGATGATGGGCTTTCCGCAATCGGCCAGCGGCACGCTGGTCAGCGGCGGCTCGATGGCCAACATCATCGGCCTGACCGTGGCCCGCAACGCCAGGGCAGGCATCGACGTGCGCGAGCATGGCGTTGCCGCCATCGACAAGCCGCTGCGTTTCTATGGCTCGGACCAGCTTCACTCCTGCCACCGCAAGGCGATGGAGGCGCTCGGCCTCGGCAACCAGGCGCTGCGCCGCATCCCGACCGACGCCGGATTGCGGATCGACATCGACGCGTTGCGGGCGGCGATCACTGAGGACCGCCAGGCAGGTTTTCGGCCGGCCTGCGTGATCGGCACGGCAGGCACCGTCAACACCGGCGCGATCGACGATCTGCAGGCGCTGGCAAGGCTGGCGGCGCAGGAAGATCTCTGGTTCCATGTCGACGGCTGCATCGGCGCGCTGATCGCCATCGCGCCGGAAAATTCCCATCGCGTTGCCGGCATCGAGCACGCCCACTCGATCGCGCTCGATCCGCACAAATGGCTGCACGCTCCGTTCGAGGTCGGCTGCGTGCTGATCAGGGATGCCTCTGCCCATCGCAGCACGTTCGCGGTGACGCCGGAATATCTCGAATCGACGCCGCGCGGCCTCGCCTCGGGGCAGTGGCTGCATGATTTTGGCCTGCAGACGTCACGCGGTTTCAGGGCGCTGAAAGTGTGGATGGCGCTGAAGCAGCACGGTATCGAGAAATTCGGCCGCCTGATCGACCAGAACATCGCACAGGGCCATTGTCTCGGCGCGCTGATCGAGGCCGAACCGCTGCTGGAACTGGTCGCGCCGCCGAGCATCAACATCGTCTGTTTTCGCTATCGCGGCGACGGGCTGACGGGAGAGCGGCAGAAAGCGCTCAACAGCGAGATCATGCTGAGGCTGCAGGAAGACGGCATCGCCGCCCTTTCGGATACGACGGTGCACGGCCAGCATTGCCTCAGGGCAGCGATCAACAACCACCGCACCCGGCGCGACGACCTGGATTTGTTGGTGCGGGAGACGGTTCGTCTTGGACTGGAAGTTTCAAGGCGTGGCACCGCTCTGCCTTCTCCCTTTGTGGGGGAAGGTGGCCGCGAAGCGGCCGGATGAGGGGCGTTCCAGCTTGGCTCCGCCGCACTCCGTCCAGCACCCCTCTTCCGTCTTGGCGCTGCGCGCCAATCCACCTTCTCCCACAAGGGGAGAAGGTAAGACCCGCGATCACGCCTCGAGCCAGACCTTCTCGAAATGCTGCTCCAGCGACTGGTGCTGCTCGCAGCCATGCACGCCCTTGCGGAACGTCCGGTAGACCGAGCGCCAGTAGGGCTGGATGATGATGCCGGAGTCGCGCAGATTCTGCTCGATCTTGGCCATGATCTCCTTGCGCGCACTGGCGTCGGGTGTGGCCAGCGCCTTGTCGAGCAAGGCGTCGAACTCCGGATTGGCGTAGGCGGTCTCGTTCCAGGCAGCGCCCGATCTGTAGGCCAGCGCCAGCACCTGGACGCCCAGCGGCCGGCCGAGCCACTCGGTGCAGGAGAAAGGATATTTGCTCCAGTCGTTCCAGAACGTCGCCGCCGGCAGCACGGTCCGTTTGACCTTCAGCCCGGCGTCGCGCATCTGCGCGGCGATGGCGTCGCCGGTGTTCTTCTGCCAGTCGACATCGACGGAGATGAGCTCGTATTCGTGATCGGACTTGCCGGCCTCGGCAAGCAGCGCCTTGGCTTCGTCGACATTCCGGACGGCCGGGCCGATATCGGCGTATTCGGCATGCATCGGGCCGACATGATGGTTCTCGGCCGGCTTGCCGCGGTCGTCCATGCCGATCTTCAGGATTGCGGCATTGTCGACGGCGAGCTGGGCGGCGCGCCGCACCCTGATGTCGTCATAGGGCGGATTGCCGACGTTGAAGCGCGCGACGATGGTCGAGCCGGTGGCAAGCTCGGAATTGCTCAGACCCATGGCGTCGGTCTGCGAGACGGTATCGGCGGCGGTTTCGTGGTTGGTGTCGATCTCGCCCGATTCGAAGGCCGAAAACATCGCATTGGGATCGGAGCCGTAGTCGACCCATTGGATGCCGTCGAGCCAGAAATCGCCCTTCCACCACGGCTTGTCCTTGCGGCGGACCTCGGCGCCGACCTCGGCGTCCCATGCCACCAGTTCGCAAGGTCCAGTGGTGATCGCCAGGGCCTTCAGCGGATCGCCGTCGCCGTCGTAGCTGCGGTGCATGATCAGCGCCGGATAGTCGGTCATGCCGGCAATCAGCGAAATGTCGGGCTTCGGCAGATTGAGCCGGACGGTAAAGTCGTCGACACGCTCGATGCCGCCGTCGATCGGCTTCTTGGTGGCGGCGTCGACCAGCGCCCCCATCCGCTCGGCGACCGAATTGCCGGCAACGCTCGCATCGCACCAGCGCGTCAAATTGTGGACGACATCGTCGGCGTTGAAGGTGTCGCCGTTCGACCAGGTGATGCCCTTGCGGACATGCAGCGTCAGCACGCGGGCGTCGTCGCTGGTCTCCCAGCTCTCGAGCAGCCACGGCTCGAAGGTGAAATCGCGGTTCCAGCGCACCAGATATTCGTTGCAGTGGCGGGCGACATTGGACATTTCAACGCCGTCGAAGGTGCGCGGGTCCTTCCAGCCCTTGACGTTCATGGCGACGCGCAGGACGCCGCCACGGTTCGGCTCCTGCGCCCTGGCCGGCGAAGGCGCGAGGCCGCCAAGCGCCAGCGCGCCGGCGACGCTGACGCCAAGTGCTGCCATGGTGGCGAGATATTCGCGCCGGTTCATGCTGCCTTTTTTAAAACCGTCGGCGACGGGCTCGGCCTGCGGATGCAGCGCTCTTTCGGTCAGCATCAACTTCATCGTCGAATCCTCCCTGTCGGGGGGGGGGGGGGGGGGGGGGGCGGAGGGGGGGGGGGCGGCGGGGGGGCCCCCCCCCCCCGCCAATGGTTTTATGTTGTATGTTTGTTGGAGAGG
>NZ_JBVVPZ010000013.1:0-17509 GCF_055811415.1 Mesorhizobium sp. WSM4846 | reverse complement strand
CGGCGGGGTAGCGGGGGGCCAAAAAAAAGCCGCGCCGGGGGGGGAGGAGAGAGACGGCGGGGGCGCCCCCCCCCCCCCCGCGCGGGGGGGGGGGGGGCCGGGGGGGGGGGGGGGGGGGGGGGGGGGGGGGCCCCCTTGGCCATAGGTGATGATAGTGCGGGATTCAGCGGGGAAGTGTTCGGGTTTCCGCAGGCGTTGTGCGCTGTTCCGCAGAAGCTTGCGCTACTGCGGCGCAGAACTTTTCGAGACGCCGGCGGGACAGCGCCCCCCTCTGCCCTACCGGGCATCTCCCCCACTTGGGGGGAGATCGGCTGTCGTCCCTGCTTTCGCCAATTTCCAACGTCGCAGCAGGAGCGCAGCGCCGAAGCTGCCAATCTCCCCCCTCATGGGGGCGATGCCAGGTTTTGGCAAGGAGGGCAGGCCAGAGGGGGGCGCGAAGGATCACCAGCCTTCCTGGTTCAGAGCTCGGCGTAGAGCCGGGCGGCGTTTTCATAGGTGAAGCGCAAAGGCACCGAGCCCACGACCTGCCATGCATCGACCGTCTCGCCTGCCATCAGCCGGCAGGCGCCGTCGGTGGTTGTCACGGCGCCACCATAGAGCCGGTTGGCAAGGTTGAGGATGGCGGTCTGGTGCATCGCCGTGCTGCCGCTGCCGCAGGCGTCCTTGACCAGCAGCACCCGAAAGCCTGATGACACCGCATCCCTGACGGTGGCGTCGATGCAGGCCTCGGTCCATACGCCGGCAACGACCAGCCACTCGATGCCTTCGGCCTTGAGCCGGCCGGCGGCAGGGCCCGCACCGAAGGCGCTGGCCTCGGTCTTGACCAGCATCATCTCGCCGTCGACCGGCGCCACTTCCGGACAGATCGCCGTCAGCGGATCGTCCTTGTCGGAGAAGGCCGACCTGCCACTGGCATCGACCGGATGGAACCGCCGCGCCTCCCTCGTGAGATCGACGATATAGGCCGAATGGTAGAGCAGCACATCGTTGGCCCGTGCCGCCGCCTGCAGGCGCTGGACGTTGGCGAGGATGTCGGCAAAACCCTCGACCAGATAGCGCTTGTCCTGCCGGTGCTCCTCCTGGAGGTCGACGAACACCGCGGCCACCGTGCCGCGTTTGATGGAAATGGGAGTTTTCATGCGAATGCGCCCGGTTTCCCAGCCAACGCTGTTCCTTTCGGTGGGCTACCGCAAGCCGTGGAGATTGGCTGACGCCTCGCCAGTCGCCAAAGCGTGCGACCGGTCAAACGCGTCCGGTTATCAAAACTTCTGCGCGAGGGAACGAGCGTCAAACTTGTTTCTCCAGAAAGTCGTCCTCATAGGGAAAGCGCGACAGAAGCTCGGTGCCGGTTTCGGTGACCAGGATCTCGTCCTCGAGCTTGACACCCTCGCGTCCGCCTTTCTCGCCGATATAGCTCTCGACGCTGACCACCATGCCGGGCACGACAAAACCGTCGCGGCCATAGGTCTCGTAATCCATGGCATGCGCGATGAACGGCGTCTCGCCATGCATGCCGACGCCGTGCATGACAGACGTATAGCGCTGGTCGACGAAGCGGTCCGGGATCTTCCAGGCCTTTTCGGCAATCTCGCGAAACGCCATGCCCGGCCTGACGATCGAGATGTTGTGCTGAACCTGGTCGTGGGCCATGCGGTAGAGCGATTTCTGATAAACGGTCGGCTTGCCCGGGCCGCAGCGGAAGGTGCGCGAGAAGTCCGAATAATAGCCGTAGCAGCCGATCGTATCGGTATCCAGCGCCAAGAGTTCGCCCGGCCTGATCTTGCGGCCGCTGGCTTCGTTGAACCACGGGTTGGTTCGCTGGCCCGAGGTCAAGAGCCGGGTTTCGATGAACTCACCGCCCTGGCGGATCACCTCGTGATACATGATGGCGAACAGGTCGTTCTCGGACACGCCGGGCTTGATCGCCTCGCGCACCGCATAGACGGCCGCCTCGGCGCCGGCCATCGACACCTGCAGGCATTTTACCTCTTCGGGCGTCTTGACCGCCCGCACGGCAAGAATCTCGCCCTGGCAATCCCGGACCTCGCAGCCGAGCTTTTCCAGCGCCAGCGCCTGCAGATGGCCGCAGCGGTCGAGGCCGAGCTTCATCGAGCCGCCGCCATGCACCTTGAGCAGCTCAGCGATCTCGTCGGCGAACGGGCCGGCGGTTTCGTCGTCGCGGCCTGACACCGAAGACCACACCAGCTTCGACGGCCGCGCCTCGTCGATCGTGTCGAGCACCATCGAGACATGATAGCTCTGCGGATATTCGAACAGCACGATCGGCCCTTCGGTCGGGATGAAGAAGTAGCGCGTCGAGTTGCGCAGGAAATAGCCGAACATGTTGCGCGAGCCGGTGGCGTAGCGCTGGTTATAGGGGTCGAACAGCACGACGGCGCCATAGCCGGCCTCACGCATCCAGGCGCGCAGCTTGGCCAGCCGGCCTTTGCGCAGCGCGTCCGCATCGATGAAGGACGGCTCGGTGTCGGACAGCCACATGCCGCCGGCCGGATCCGCTGCCGCCGGGTGGCGCATGCGGTCCTTGAAGTCGACGTCCTCGGTGCTGTCGGGGTCGAAAACGACAATGCTCACGGGGTGCCTCCTGGATGCGGGGAAAGATGAGCCATGCATCGTTCAGAGGCTGTGCGAGATACCGCAGATGTTGTGCGGGATGCCGCTTGGGATCGTCCCGTAGTGCTCTACGGCGCCCCCCTCTGGCCTGCCGGACATCTCCCCCACTTGGGGAGATTGGCGGCTTCGGCGTTCCGCTCATTCCTGTAACGTTGGCGATTGGCGAAATCAGCGGTGACAGCCGATCTCCCCCCAAGTGGGGGAGATGGCCGGCAGGCCAGAGGGGGGGCGCTGTCCCGGGCGCTGTCCCGCCAACATCCGAAAAGCCCTAATGCCTGCGCGCCACCTTCGGGGCATGCCCATGCTCTTCCCGGAACGCCCGCGCAAAGCTCGACATCGAAGCAAAACCGCAAGCCAGCGCCACGTCGCGCACCATCAGCGTCGAATGCGCCAGGAGATCGGCGGCGCGCTTCAGCCGCAGGCGGCGGTAATAGCCGTTGGGCGAGATGCTGAGCTCGGAGCGAAAGTTTCGTTCGAGCTTGTCGGAGGAGACGCCGAGCTTTTCCGCCAGCGCCGCCATGCCGAGCCGCTCCTCCACCGCATCCTCCATGATGGCAATGGCCGACAGCACCAGCTCGTTCTGGACGCCGGTGCGCAGCCGCAGCGGCATCAGCTTGCGGTCGACGCTGGAGCGCAGCGGGCTGTGCACGAACCATTCGGCGACGCCGGCCGCGAGCTCGGCGCCATAATCTGATGTGATGATCTCCAGTATCATGTCGAGGCTGCCGACGCCGCCGGCCGAAGTGAAGCGCTTGCGGTCGATGACATAGAGATCGCGCCTGAGCTCAATGTCCGGAAACGCCTCGGTGAAGGCCGCCTGGCTGGTCCAGTGCAAGGTGCAGGCATGACCGTCGAGCAGGCCGGCCCGCGCCAGGAAGAAAGCGGCATCCGCCACCGCGCCGATATGGGCGCCGCCGCGCAGGCTCCTGCGGATCCAGCTCACCGCGTCCTCAGCCACGAGATGATGGGCATCGCCGCCCGAGCAGACGACGATGCGGTCGACCTTCGGCGCATCGCCGGCGAAAAAGCCGGGCTGGATGACGACCCCGTTCGAGGCCGCGACCGGGCCCTCAGCGGCGCCGACGATGATCCAGCGGTAGCATTCTTTCTTGGCCAGCACGTTGGCCGCGCGCAACGGCTCGATCACCGAACTGAACGCCATCATCGGAAAGCCGGGGAAGACCAGGACCGCGAAGGTGAGCGGGGCGTCGTTTGCCGTCGGCTGGTCTCGCTCTCGAGTAGTCATTACTTCAACCGTGCCTGTGGGCAATTGCAGGGAAGGCCACAATTCCGCCGGATGCCACTCAGGTCAACGGGCGGTTGGGTCAGTTTGAAAATTCCATCGCGCCTAGGCGTTGTCGCCTATCGGCCGAACTCCTAAATGCTTGCCGTAGCATTGGAGATAGTGACGGTCGCACTGCGCGGCCCGTATAAGAAGCGAGTTTAGGTCGCTAAAATTAGCTTCTTGACCTGTTTACGGTCTTCCGGCGACCATTGCTTCGGGTCTTCCCCGTGAGCGATCGCGCCGTGAAGCTCGACGTGCTTCATCACTTCCGCCTCGGTCTCTGCCGTGAACATCGCTGGACAGGCCTCGTTTCCCGGATAATCCCTGCAACGATACGAGTAAGCCATGACTTTCCCTCCAGGTTGCCCCGATAGCAAAGCGAGGGTATGTCGCCTTTGTCAATTCACAGTTGGATCGCCAGTCAGCCGGGAAATTTCAAACTGACGCCACTATCCAACAGGGCACGGACCCCCCTTCAACTCGCCAGCGCCTGATCCAGATCCGCGATCAGATCGTCGCCATCCTCGATACCCGCCGACAGCCGCACCAGCGAATCGGAAATCCCGATTTCCGCGCGTTTTTGCGCCGGGATCGAGCCGTGCGTCATCAGTGCGGGGTGCTCAATCAGGCTTTCGACGCCGCCGAGGCTTTCGGCCAGCGTGAACAGTTGCGTGTGCTCGAGGAAGCGTTTTGTGCCGGCGAGGTCGCGGTCGAGCTCGACCGTGATCATGCCGCCGAAGGCGTGCATCTGCTTTCTGGCGATGGCGTGCTGCGGATGGCTGGGGAGGCCGGGATAGATGACGCGGCGGATGTCGGGACGGCTTTCCAGCCAGTGCGCGATCTTCTGGCCGTTCGACGAATGGCGCTCCATCCTGAGCGCCAGCGTCTTGAGGCCGCGCAGCGCCAGAAAACTGTCGAACGGTCCGGAAATGGCGCCGATGGCGTTCTGCAGGAATTTCAGCCGGTCGGCGAGATCCTTGTTGTCGCCGACCACGGCGACGCCGCCGACCATGTCGGAATGGCCGTTGAGGTATTTGGTCGTCGAATGCACCGATATGTCGATGCCGAGCTCCAGCGGCCGCTGCAGATAGGGGCTGCAAAAAGTGTTGTCGGCAACCGAGAGCACGCCTTTGCGCCTGGCCAGGGCTGCGACCGCTTCGAGATCGACGACGCGCAGCAGCGGATTGGTCGGCGTCTCGACCCAGAGCAACCTGGTTTCCGGGCGGATCGCCGCTTCGACCGCGGCTAGATCCGTGAAGTCGACGAAGTCGACCTGGAGATTGGCCGAGCGCTTGCGCACCCGCTCCAGCAGCCGGAATGTGCCGCCATAGATATCGTCGGTGGCGACGACATGGGCGCCGAATCGAGCAGTTCGAAGATGGTGGCGATCGCCGCCAGCCCCGAGGCGAAAGCGAAGGCGGCTGCGCCGCTTTCGAGATCGGCCACCGCGCGCTCGAAGGCAAAGCGGGTCGGGTTCTGGCTGCGGGCGTATTCAAAACCCTTGTGCACGCCCGGGCTCTGCTGGCCATAGGTCGAGGTCGCATAGATCGGCACCATCACCGCGCCGGTCGTCGGGTCGTGGCTCTGGCCGCCATGGATGGTGCGCGTCGAGAAGGCCAGGCGGTTGCTGCCCGAAACGGTGGCTTTGATGGTCATCTTGCGCGGCGCCTCAGATGGTTGATCAGGTCGATGCGGGTAATCAGGCCGATGAATTCGTCGCCGTCGAAGACGATGGCGACCTCGTTGCGGTCGAACACCGGCAGCAGCGCGTCCAGCGTCTGGCTGGCCTGCAGCGTGTGCAGATTGGCGGTCATCGCCGTGCGCACCGGGGCCTTGAAACGGTCCCAGCGGCTGTCATAGGGGCCTTCGACGTGGGCGAGGATATCGCTTTCGTCGACGATGCCGACGAGCTTGCCGTCGTCCAGCACCGGCAGTTGCGAGACATCCGAACGGCGCATGCGGCCATAGGCGTTGAGCAGGCTTTCGTCCGGGCCGACAGACACGATGTCGCCGGTGCGGTGCGTGCGCATCACCAGGTCGCGCAGATCGCCATGCTGCTCGTGCTCGGCGAGGCCCTGCTCGATCAGCCAGAAATCGTCGAACACTTTCGACAGATATTTGTTGCCGCTGTCGCAGACGAAGGTGACGACCCGCTTCGGCACGGTCTGCTCGCGGCAATAGCGCAGCGCTGCCGAAAGCAGCGTGCCGGACGACGAGCCGGCGAGGATGCCCTCCTTGGAAAGCAGGTCGCGCACCGCCAGCATGCTTTGCTTGTCGGTGATCGAGTAGGCCTTCTTGACCAGCGACAGATCGGCATTGGGCGGGACGAAATCCTCGCCGATGCCCTCCACCGTCCAGCTGCCGGCCACTTGCATCTTGCCGGTCTTGATCAGGGGCGCCAGCACCGAACCGACCGGATCGGCGAGAATCATCTCGGTCTTCGGCGAGATTTTTGCGAAATAGCGGCCAAGCCCGGTCAGCGTGCCGCCCGAGCCGACGCCGACGACCACTGCATCGACGTCACCGTCGAGCTGCGAATAGATCTCCGGACCGGTCGTGGTTTCATGGGCGTCCGGATTGGCCGGATTGGCGAACTGGTTGGCATAGAAGGCGCCGGGCAGCTCGGCGGCGATCTTTTCGGCCATGTCCTGATAGTATTCGGCGTGGCCCTTGCCGACATCGGAACGGGTCATGCGCACTTCGGCGCCGAGCGCCCGCAGATGCTGGATCTTTTCGCGCGACATCTTGTCGGGCACGACCAGGATGATGCGATAGCCTTTTGGAATGCCGACCTGGGCGAGGCCAAGGCCGGTGTTGCCGGCGGTCGCCTCGACAATGGTGCCGCCGCGCTTCAGCTTGCCCTGTTTTTCGGCGTCGGCGATCATCGACAGCGCAATGCGGTCCTTGATCGAGCCGCCGGGATTCTGGCTTTCGAGCTTGATGAACAGCCGGCACTTGCCGATGTCGAATTTGGTCAGCTCGACAACCGGCGTCTGCCCGATCAGGTCGAGAACCGATGCATAGGGCGGACGCAGGCGGGACATTGCCCTGTCCGGGAGGGCGATCTTGTGCACGCTCATGCTGATGCTCCATGGTCAAGCGACCGCCTTGGGCAGGCTGTCAGCCTATCTTCTTTTCCAGCCGTTTGCAGTCTGAAAGAAGATAGATCGTGCCAATCCATTGGCCAGACTGGGAATGGGATTCCGTAGGGCCGCTCCGTCACACCAATCACGATAGGTCGCGGGACAGCACCCCCCTCTGGCCTGCCGGCCATCTCCCCCTCAAGGGACCCTCAAGGGGGGTGATCGGCAGTTTCAACGTCTCACCTCTTCTTCAACGCTGGAGATTGGCGAAGGCCGATGTGAAGTCCAATCTCCCTCCTTGAGGGGGAGATGGCCGGCAGGACAGAGGGGGCGCCGTAGAGCGCCGATCTCAGCAGCCTCACCCCAGCAACCGCTTCCCCAGCCTTGCGCACTGCACGCGAATATCCGGTATGGCGTCGATCTCGAAGAAGGTGCCGCGGGTCAGCGGCCCGACCGCCAGGATCTTGGCCGAGACGGTGCCATCGCTGGCGATGACCTCGCAATTGTCCGATACGTCGAGGCCAAGGCGCAGCGGATCCGGCCGGGCCAGCCCGCGGTCGACCAGCGACCGCACCACGCTGTTCGACGTTGTCGAGATGTCCCTGGCGATGCCGGTGCAATCGTAGATGCGGGCAACGTCGAACGTCTCGATGCTTTGCGTGTGGCGCGACTGGACCTGCACGCTGAATTCGTCGCCCGCCGTGATGCCGACGACGCGCCCGGCGACAAGCCGGATGCGGCCCGACTGCACCGCCTCGGTGACACGGGCATAGACTTCCGGCGCCATGCGATGGCGGTGGATGTCCCACCACGCCTTGGTGTGCTCGACAAAGCGGCGCTTGGCCGAAGACGGCCAGTTCTGCCAGATCTTCTGGTTGAACGGCCTGAGACCGTCGACGACGTCGCGCCAGTCGATGCCGGCCTTCTGGTTTTCCCGGATCAGGTCGCGGAACCAGCCGACGAAATAGGAGAGCTGGGTGCCGAGCGGAATGTCGGCGAGGTCGAGCTTGATCGGATTGCCCTTGCGGTGCGGCGAAGGCAGCAGGCCGCGCCGCGACACCGCAATAATCTCGCCGCGATGGCCGCGTTGTTCGAGCGACAGGAAGGCATCGACCATGCTCAACCCCGTGCCCAGCACCAGGACCCGGGCTTCCCCGTCGAGCCCGGTGTCGGCCTCCGATCCCATCCTGATCGTATGGCCGTGGCCGGCACCTGGCTCCTCGTCATGTCCGGTCGCCAGCACGGCAAGGTGGGCGACGACGCTGGTGCCGTTGGCCAGCGCCACCTCGACCCCGGACCCGGTCGGCGAGATCGACAGGCTCTCCTCGCGGATCAGGCGAAGACGCGCCGTCTCGCGCGCCTCGAGCTCGTCCAACAGTTCCTTCAGATAGCGGGCGTAGACGCTGCGCGGTGCGTAGACCGGCGCCTGCTCTGGCGTTGCCAGGCCGCGCTCAAGCAGCCAGCGCCAGAAATTGCCGGGGTCATCGGCATAGGCGCTCATGCCGGCCGCGCTGACATTCAGCACATGCGCCGACAGCAGCGTGGAATAGGCGATGCCTTGGCCGAAATGTGGACGCTTTTCGATCAGCGTGACACGAAGATCGGGATTGGGCGACTTCAACAGATGCGCGGCAAGCACGACGCCGCTGGCGCCACCGCCGACGATAATGATCGAATTCGGGAGGGTCGAATTGGCACGGCCGGTCATGCGCGCACCAAGTGCCTGAGGAGCCGTCGGTTCCGGCTCAGGCCTGGATTTTCAACGCAGCCGAAAGCTCGTCGTCGCCGGCGATATCGCGCATCTCGGCGAGGCTGCGCTGATCCAGCACCTCGGCGATCGCTTGCCGGACCTCCAGCATCAGATGTCGGACTTGGCATGTCGCCTCGTTGCAGTCTTCACAGCGCTGATACCGGGTGCGGCTGGCGCAGGGAATTGGGGCAAGCGGTCCGTCGAGCACGCGCACGACGTGGCCGATCTTGATTTCCTCCGCCGGCCGCGCCAGGCGGTAACCGCCCTCCTTGCCCTTGCGGCTCTGGACGAAACCGGCATTGCGCAGTTCGCCGAGGATGGCGTCGAGAAATTTCTTCGGAATGTTGTTTCCGGTGGCGATATCGGCAACGAAGGCGAGCTGACCAACCGGCAGCCGCGCCAGATGGACGAGCGCCTTGAGGCCGTACTTGCCCTTCTTTGTGAGCATGGACCGAACGTTTCTCTGTCATGCAGTGGCGCAAGGCCACCGGTTGCGAAACGCCTGGCGTACGTCCCCACCGCGTCCGCGTCCAGGCTTTCAAGACACATAAATTCTAGTGACATGATATACAAGACGGGCACCATTAATTTTGTTTGATTTTCAAGCCGCTGCGACGACTTGCCGGACGTTCTTTCCTCCTGAAGCCGCAAGGCACGCCAATGGCGACAGCCGGCGCTCGGCACTCATGCGGGTGATCGCCGCGATATGGACATCCTCATCGTTCTCCAATTCCTGTAATGTTGATAAGACTACTATACTTAGCCGCGATACAGGAACCGGTTTTCAAATCGTCGGCCATTCGCAGCATTCATTTGCCGAAGCTGCGCGCAAAACAGGAAATGCGTGTTTGCGGCGGGCCGCGCATTCGCCGGTCGACCGAAACGCCGCCAGGGCCGTTCGAGTGTCAGGGGAGCGAACGGTTCGCCCACACCAGCCCGCCCAGGCCAACCAGCGCGGTGACGATGCCGATATAGAGCCATTGCGACTGGCCGGTCATGAAGCTGCCGCCGACGAGGCCGATGCCCTGCAGCGACCACAGCGCACCGATGGCGAGCACAATCAGCGCCAGCAGATTTTTGATCAATCTCATCGTCGGAATTCCCTTCCCAAGTCGATCGTCAAGTCCGCCATGACCGCGATGGCAAGGCGAAAGGAAGCGACCCGATCGCTCTCACATCTACTTGCATAATAAAGCCGGGGTCTTGCCGGAAACGCCCCGGTGCTGGTGCGAAGACCACCAGACATACATCGGCGCAATCCCGACATTCCATGACAGACTGTTTCGCGCCGACTCCAAACGTGTACTATTGTCATGGAACCGCCAGACGACTGCCGCATTTGGTGCCACATTCCATCCGTAACGGCCGGGTCTGTCAAACGGAGCCCCTTGCCGCAGATGAAGAAACCCAACCGGACCGCGCTTGTCGCGGCGGCAATAGCGGCTGGCCTGATGGTCGGCGCATCCACCTCCCCTGCCGCCGCACAATGCGGCCGCGCCTCCTGGTACGCGCTGACCTCGAAGACCGCTTCCGGCGAACGGATGAACCCGTCGGCGCTGACCGCCGCGCACCGCACCTTGCCGTTTGGCACCAGGCTGAAGGTCACCAACCGCAAAAACGGCCGCAGCGTCGTCGTGCGCATCAACGACCGCGGCCCGTTTATCAAGGGTCGCGTGATCGACCTATCGAAGGGCGCCGCGGGGCGGCTCGGCTTCATCAGCTCAGGCCATGCTGCTGTGTGCACCGACCGCGTGTGAATGGCCGCGCCGCTTTGCGGCCAGGCGGATGAGGGGCAGCGCAAACCTGAAGCGATTGCCCTTGCTCTCTCCTGCACCTTCGCAGCTGCACAATAAGCCGGCTGCCGCCGTTCAAAACCGATTTTCAACGCCTTAGACAAAAGTATAAGCATAAATCAATTCAATTGACGTATTGCATCGCAGCAGTTTGTTGTTAACCTTTGCGCGAGAGATTCAAGGCTCGGCACTGCTGTCGTCCCTTCGGTCGCAGCAGCGGAGTTCTCAATGTTCTACCAGCTCTACGAATTGAACCACGCCGCCGTGCAGCCGGCCCGCGTCTATGCCGATGCGGTGCGGATGTTCTACACCAATCCGCTCAATCCGTTTGCGCACACGTCCTGGGGCCGCTCGGTCGCGGCGACGGCCGAATTGTTCGAGCGCACGACGCGCCGCTACAGCAAGCCGCAGTTCGGCCTGACCAGGACCGTCGTCGACTGGAAAAGCGTCGCTGTCACCGAAAAGACGGTGTGGTCGCGGCCCTTCTGCAATCTGCTCCGTTTCGAGCGGGCGGTTCCCGCCGGCCGCCGGCCTGATCCGAAGCTGCTGATCGTGGCGCCGATGTCCGGCCACTACGCGACGCTGCTGCGCGGCACGGTCGAGGCGATGCTGCCGCATGCCGACGTTCACATCACCGATTGGGTCGACGCCCGCATGGTGCCGATCAGCGAGGGCAGCTTCGACCTCGACGACTATATCGGCTACATCGTCGACATGCTGCATGCGCTAGGCCCCGACACCCATGTCATGGCGGTGTGCCAGCCGTCGGTCCCGGTGCTGGCGGCGGTGGCGCTGATGGAAACGCGGGGCGACCCGTTCGTTCCCTCGACGATGACGCTGATGGGCGGGCCGATCGACACCCGCCGCAATCCGACTGCGGTCAACCTTCTGGCCGAGGAAAAGGGCACCGACTGGTTCCGCGACAACGTCACCATGCAGGCGCCATGGCCGGTGCCGGGCTTCGGCCGCGAGGTCTATCCCGGCTTCCTGCAGCTTTCGGGCTTCATGAGCATGAATCTCGACCGCCACATCATCGCCCACAAGGACTTCTTCATGCACCTGGTGAAGCATGACGGCGACAGTGCCGAGAAGCACCGCGACTTCTACGACGAATATATGGCGGTGATGGATCTGACAGCGGAGTTCTACCTGCAGACGGTCGACACCGTGTTCGTACGCCATGCTCTGCCCAAGGGCGAAATGATGCATCGCGGCGTCGCCATCGATCCCGCCGATATCCGCAATGTTGCGCTGTTCACGGTCGAGGGCGAGAACGACGACATTTCCGGCCTCGGCCAGACCCAGGCCGCGCACGACCTCTGCATCAACATCCCCGCGGACAGGCACGCCCACTACATGCAGCCGGCGGTCGGCCATTACGGCGTCTTCAACGGCTCGCGCTTCCGCTCCGAAATCGTGCCGCGCATCGTCGACTTCATCACCAGCTATGGCCGCCAGACCCGCGTTGCGGTGAGGCCGAAGCTGGTTCGCACCGCCAAAAAGTAAAGATGTCCCGGATGGCAGCCGCCGTTCAAGTCGACCTGTTGCACAATAGCCGCGCTTTCGGCGGCGCGGGTAACCATATCGCAAAACTGGCCGTTGGTATAATTGACAGGGACTGTAGATCGCCCTTAACGTTTCATTAACAACAAGGGACGAGGGGGACAATGATTTCCTCACCAATGGCGAGAGGACTGCGCGTGTGCGCCCTGTTAGGGCTGGCACTTGCGACAGGCTGGTCTACGGCGGCTTCGGCGGCCGGGCCAATGGCAACCGGCGGCCCGACATCGCAGCCGATCGGCCATTACGATTTCTGCAAGACCAGTCCGGCCGAATGCTCGATCCACCCGGGCAATCTCGCCCCCGCCACCATGACAAGCGCGCTCTGGCGAAAGATTCTCAGCGTCAACGCCAGGGTCAACAACGCCGTCAAGCCGATAAGCGACATCGATATTTACGGCAAGGACGAGGTCTGGGCCTACCCCGTCAGGGGCGTTGGCGACTGTGAGGACTATGTCCTGGAAAAGCGCCGCGAATTGAACCGCTTGGGCGTGTCCTATGCCAATCTTCTGATGACCGTCGTGCGCAAGCCGGACGGCGAGGGCCATGCCGTGCTGACCGTGCGCACAAGCAAGGGCGACTACGTCCTCGACAATCTCGACGGAAAGGTCCGCTCATGGGACCGGACCGGCTACCGCTTCCTCAAGCGGCAGGCGATCGACAATACCGGTCGCTGGGTGTCGATCCGTGATGGCCAGCAGGTCCTGGTCGGCGCGGTCCAGTAAGGTTTTTGCAAGCGACCACTAGATCGCTGCGTTTCGCGTTACCTGTTCCAGGCGTTTGCGCTGCCCCTCACCTGCCTGCCGGCATCCTCCCCCGTATAGGGACGGGGAGAGGGGTGCTGTCATTGACGATTTCGCCAATCGCCGGCGTTGCAGGCCACGTTCGCGATCAGTCTCTTTCTCCCCGTTTACGGGGAGAAATGCCCGGCAGGGCAATGAGGGGCGGCGCCAACATCGACAATTGATCGCCTCCACACGAGTCGGGCAAACCCTACGTCCGCCCCAGCGCGGCGCGGATCGATGCGGTGATGCGGCGAAGCTCCGCCTCGTCTAGTTTTTCGATGTTTTCGGCTAGGACATTGGCAAGCTCGGTGGCGGCGGGGCTGAGGCCTGACGTGTCGAGTTTTACCCGCGGGTGCGAGGTCTCGGCCAGCCGCGCCAGTTCTTCGGCATCGTCCCAGATGACATTGAAATAGCCGATGATCTTCTGGATCAGCGTCCAGGTCGGCGCGCCGCGGCGGCCGTGCTCCAGCGCCGACAGATAGGCGGCGCTGACGCCGATCGCCCTGGCCATGGCCTTTTGGCTGACGCCGCGCTCGCTCCGCAGGGCGCGAAGCTTTTCGCCGAACGGGGTCACAAGTCCATCCTCATGCGCGCATCCGCATCAGCGCGCGCGCCGCAGGCGGATATAGAGCGCGCCCGAGCCGCCATGCTTGCGGGCGGCGTGGTCGTGGCTGGAGACCAGCGGTCTGAATGCGGGTGTCGAGAGCCAGGCCGGCACGGCGCGCCGCAGGATGCCGTCGCCGCCGGACGAGGAGCCCTTGCCGGTGATCACCAACACATAGCGGATGCCGCCGGCATGCGCCCGGTGCAGGAAGGAGAACAAAAGCGAATAGGCTTCGTCCTGGCTCAGGCCGTGCAGATCGACGCGGCCTTCGATCGGCAGCCGGCCCTTCGACAGTTTTTCCAGCGTCGGCTCGTCGAGCGCATGCGAAACATGCTGCGTCCTGGCTTTCGTGGCCGCAGCAGGAGCCATCGCCTGGTCACGCAGCATTGGCTTGGTGTCATCCGCGATGTCCGGGCCAATATCTGGGATGTCGATGGCGGACTTGCCCTTCAGCGGCTTGGCAGTGCGCGCCACCAGGTTCCACAGCACCCGGTCGTCCTCGCTCAGCCTGTCGATGCGCCGGGTCATCGCCCCGCTCCCGGCACAAGCCGACGCGGGATCAGCGCGTAGAAATCGGCAGGGTTGCGGACAACGCCGGCGATCTCGCCGGCCGCATCTCCCGTACCAGTGAACAGGTCGCCACGGGCCGGGCCGGTGATGGCCGAGCCGGTGTCCTGCGCGATCATCAGCCGCCGAAACGGCTTGTTGTCGAAAGCGGTCAGCGACGGCCCATCGATGTAGAACGGCGTGCCGAATGTATGCAGCAGACGGTCGACAGCGACGGAGCGGCCCGGCGTCAGCGGTACTTTTGCGGCAGCGATCGGCCCGAGTTCCGGGTCGTCGACCGCCGCCTCGCTGACCGAAATCTCGCGGAAAAAAATATAGGAGCGGTTGCGCCACAGGATCTCGTCGATGCGCTGCGGATGCGCCTTGAACCAGGCGCGGACCGACTCCATGGTCACCGCTTCCAGCGGGATTTCGCCTAGCTCACCCAGGATTTTGCCCGGTCCGGTAAAGCGCTGGCCGGATTTGGCGGCATAGGTGACGCGGCAAAGCCGGCCGTCGGTCATGGTGAGCCGCGCAGAACCCTGTACGTGGATGAAGAAGGCGTCGACCTTGTCGGCGAGCCAGGCGATTTCCAGACCCTTGCCCGCCAAATCCTTGCCAGCGAGCGCGCCGCGCTCGATCTCGCCGCGGTCGAAATACTCGACCGGTCCGTCCGGCGTGGCGCGGCCGAAGGCGAGATAGGGATCCATGCCGACGGGCCGGTTGGCGTCGTCGATGTCGACGAGATCGGCCGGACGCGACAGCAACGGCACCGTAAATCGTTCGGTTCGCACCGGCGAAGCGTCGACCACCGGCTCATAGAAGCCGGTGACGAGGCCGGCGCCACCGCTTTCCGCCGCTATGTGCGCCGGGATGAAATGCCGCTCGAAGAAGGCGCGGGCTTCGCGCCGGTCGGTTGGCGAAATGGTGCGGGCTGCAGCATAGGCGTCGGTGAAGGCATTGAAGTCGACCCCGAGCCCGCCGGAGCGATAGGGTTTCGTCAGGATGTGAAGAGCCGAACGCCGGAAAGCAGCGAACGCGGCCAGATGGTCGTCCTCGTCCCAGCCGGGCAGATCGTCAAAGGATGTTTCGCGGAACGCCTGAGAAAGCGACACGACAGAGCCCGCCGTGGTCCGGGCTCAGTCTTCTTCTTCGGTGGCGACGAGCTTCCAGTTCGGGTCGCGCGAGCGCGTATCGCGGGCAAAGGTCCAGACATCCTTGACCTCGGCGACGGTTTCGGGATCGCCGTCGATGACGGCGCCGGCCTTGTCGCGCGTTGCCGAAATCAATTCGCTGACGATGCGCAAGGTGATATGCGCCTCGCTGCCCTTCATCTCGGCGGAAACGATGTCGGCCTTGTCGATGCCGACGAAGGAGGATTGGATCTTTTCCGACTTCGCCTCGCGGTCGCCGATCGCCGCGACAAAGCCGTCATAGACCTCGCGCGACAACAGGTTCTTCAGCGTCTTGCGATCGCCATCGGCATAGGCCATGACGATCATCTCATAGGCCATCTTGGCGCCGTCGACGAAGGTCTTGGGGTCGAATGCCGGATCATTGTCCTTGATCGCGCGCAGGCCCTTGTTGAGATCGGTGTCAGGCTTGGCGAAGGCGTCGATCGCCGCATAGGCGTCGATTGCCGGCTCTCCCGGCGCTCGCTTGCGCGGCAGCGAGACCACATTCTCGGGTTTTTGGGCGTCGTCGCGGCTGCGGCCCGCCGTATAGGGATCGAACGGCGGCCGCTCGCTGCCGGTGCGGCGGCCGAGCACATTGCGCAGCTGGAAAAAGATCACAACCGCCGCAACCAGAAAGAAAATCGTGCCGAAGTCGAAGAATCCCATATCTTCCGCCAATCAATCCCAACTCCGGCCGGACCGCCCGGCCAGGCAATGGCTGCGGTCGCATAGCGTTCAACATCCAAAGCATATAGAACGCAAGCTGCAATCATTCAAATTAAAGGCAGCCATACCTATCTAAAAGGTTCAGTGCCAGCGGCGATTGCCCGCCTGCCGGCAAAACATCGAAACGATCGGTCAAGATTTGCGCATTTCGCTGCTTCCCCTGTTCATCCTCGCGCTTCCGCTGATGGAGATCGCCGGTTTCGTCGTTGTCGGCCGTCAGGTCGGCGCCTTGGCGACGGTCGGGCTGGTGATGGCTTCGAGCATCGCCGGCGCGCTGTTGTTGCGATACCAGGGTTTTGGCGTCATGACCCGGGTCCGTGCCGAAATGGACGCCGGACGTGATCCAAGCCGTCAGCTCGCGCATGGCGCCATGATCGTGCTGGCGGCGATCCTGCTCATCATTCCCGGCTTCATCACTGACATTTTAGCCATTCTGCTGCTGCTGCCGCCGGTCCGCGACCTCGCCTGGCGCCGGCTGAAAGGCCGCATCGTGATGGCGTCCAGTTTCGGCACCGGTGGATTCCGGGCCCGGCAACGCGACAAGACCATCGACCTCGACGACAGCGACTATTCGCGCGGCGACGAGCACGGCCCCGATCGCAATTCCCCCTGGCGCCGCCTCAAGGACGAGTAGCCCGGCGCAGCTCTCCCTTCTCCCCTTGTGGGAGAAGGTGGCCTCGCGAAGCGAGGTCGGATGAGGGGGTGTTCCAGCTTGGCACCGACGGCGATCCTTCCAACATCTCTCAACCGTCTTGGCGCTGCGCGCCAATCCACCTTCTCCCACAAGGGGAGAAGGGAAAGCAAAGCGCGCAAAACCTTGTCTTGTCATGCCGGCCATGGTAGCGAACGCCCGATTTCAATCCGGTCAGCAACGCTGCCGAGGCAAAAGGACAAAGGCTTATGGCCAGCAAAGACGACGCGCCGACCGGCGCGGCCAGTGGCAACGGCGACGCGACGCAGCCTTCGCTCAACGTACTTGCCCAATATGTGAAGGACCTTTCCTTCGAAAGCCCCGGCGCGCCGAACTCGCTGCGCGGCCGCGACAAGGCTCCCGGCATCGCCATCAACGTCAATGTCAACGCCAACCCGCTTTCGGACAAGCAGTTCGACGTCAATCTGACGCTGAACGCCAAGGCGTCCTTCGACAAGGAAGTGCTGTTCAACGTCGAGCTGGTCTATGGCGGCGTGTTCGCCATCAGCGGCTTCCCGCAGGAGCACATGCTGCCGCTGCTGTTCATCGAATGCCCGCGGCTGCTGTTCCCGTTCGCCAGGCAGATCATCGCCGAGGCGACCCGCAATGGCGGCTTCCCGCCGCTGATGCTCGACCCGATCGATTTTGCGCAGATGTTCCAGCAGAAGCTGGCCGAGGACCAGGCCGCCAGCAAGGTCAAGGTGAGCTGAGGCGAGTGCTCGCTGACGTGTGAAAAACCCGGCCTCGCGCCGGGTTTTTTGTTGAGAAGTCGGCGGGACAGCGCCCCCCTCTGGCCTGCCGGCCATCTCCCCCACGAGGGGGGAGATTGGACTTCACACCGGCTTTCGCCAGTCTGCAAAGTCGCAGGAATGAACGGAGC
>NZ_JBVVPZ010000012.1:0-142477 GCF_055811415.1 Mesorhizobium sp. WSM4846 | reverse complement strand
CCGGTCCTCCCGGCGAAGGAGAAAACTGTCACCCATGCAATCAGTCCATTCTGTTACCTATCTATCCGGTTCGGACAACGGGTCTTTCTCCCCTCAAGGGGGAGGGGAGCCGCCCACCTTGTCGCCAAAGCTCGAAAAAAACTGTCCGGCCAGTTTCTTCGATGTCGATTCGATCAGACGGCTGCCGAGCTGGGCGATCTTGCCGCCGACATCGGCCTTGGCCGCATATCTGAGAATCGTCGCCTCCGGGCCATCGGCGGTCAGCGTCACATCGGCGCCGCCTTTGGCGAAGCCGGCGATGCCGCCCTTGCCCTCGCCCTGGATGGTGTAGGAATGCGGCGGGTTGAGATTCCTGAGCGTCACCTCGCCGTTGAACGTCGCCTTGATCGGGCCGATCTTGACCACCACGGTCGCCGCCATCTCGGTGTCCGACTTCTTTTCGAGGCTCTGGCAGCCCGGAATGGTCTGCCTCAGAACGTCCGGGTCGTTCAGCGCCTCCCACACCTTTTGCAAGGGTGCGGCGATGCGTTCCTCGCCTTCGATAACCAAAGCCATCAAAATCTCCCGGATACGAATTGACAAACCCCGATCCGGTCTAGCGTGGGGGTAAACACATGTCTATCGCACCAAAGTCCGGAATCGGATGGCGCGTGCCTCTTGCCTGCTCTCGCGCGTTGTCATATCGATTTGTCATACAAATACGGAGACCATGATGGCCGGCGCCCCCACGCAGAAAAAGAAATTTCGCTCGCAGGAGTGGTTCGACAATCCGGACAATCCGGGGATGACGGCGCTTTACCTCGAGCGCTACCTGAATTACGGGCTGACGCGTGCCGAACTGATGTCGGGCAAGCCGCTGATCGGCATCGCCCAGACCGGCTCGGATCTGTCGCCCTGCAACCGCCATCATCTCGAACTGGCCAAGCGCGTGCGTGAGGGCATCGTCTCGATGGGCGGCATCCCTTTCGAGTTCCCGTGCCACCCGATCCAGGAGACGGGCAAACGCCCGACCGCCGCACTCGACCGCAACCTCGCCTATCTCGGCCTGGTCGAGGTGCTCTACGGCTATCCGCTCGACGGCGTCGTGCTCACCATCGGCTGCGACAAGACGACGCCGGCCCTGCTGATGGCCGCCGCCACCGTCAACATTCCGGCTATCGCGCTGTCGGTCGGCCCGATGCTCAACGGCTGGCACAAGGGCAAGCGCACCGGCTCCGGCACCATCGTCTGGGAATCGCGCCAGCGCCTGTCGGCCGGCGAGATCGGCTATGACGAGTTCATGGACATCGTCGCCTCTTCGGCGCCGTCCACCGGCTATTGCAACACCATGGGCACCGCCACCACCATGAACTCGCTGGCCGAGGCCCTCGGCATGCAGCTGCCGGGCTCGGCCGCCATTCCGGCGCCCTACCGCGAGCGCGGCCAGATCGCCTATGAGACGGGAAAGCGCATCGTCGACATGGTGCATGAGGACTTGAAACCCTCAGACGTCATGACCCGCCAGGCCTTCGAGAACGCCATCGTCGTCAACTCGGCCATCGGCGGCTCGACCAACGCGCCGATCCACCTCAACGCCATCGCCCGCCATCTCGGCGTGCCGCTCGACAATGACGATTGGCAGACGGTCGGCCTCCAGATACCGCTCATTGTCAACCTGCAGCCGTCGGGCGAGTATCTCGGCGAGGACTATCACCATGCCGGCGGTGTGCCGGCGGTGGTGGCCGAACTGATGAAGGCCGGGCTGTTGCCTCATCCCGACGCCATGACGGTCAACGGCAAGACGATCGGCGCCAATTGCAGCGCGGCCGTCAACGAGAATCTCGATGTTATCCGCACCGTCGCCGAGCCGCTGAAGGACAATGCCGGTTTCATCAATCTTAGGGGTAATCTGTTCGATTCGGCGATCATGAAGACCAGCGGCATCTCGCCCGAATTCCGCGAGCGCTATCTGTCGAACCCGAACGACCCCGAGGCCTTCGAGGGCAACGCCATGGTCTTCGACGGGCCAGAGGACTACCACGCCCGCATCGACGACCCGGCGCAAGGCATCGACGAGCACACCATCCTGTTCATGCGTGGCGCCGGCCCGATCGGTTATCCCGGCGGCGCCGAAGTCGTCAACATGCAGCCGCCGGCCCATCTCATCAAGAAGGGCATCCATGCGCTGGCCTGCATCGGCGACGGCCGCCAGTCAGGCACGTCGGGCTCGCCGTCGATCCTCAACGCCTCGCCCGAAGCCGCCATAGGCGGCGGGCTGGCGCTGTTGAAGACCGGCGACCGCGTCCGCATCGACCTGCGCAAGGGCACTGCCGACATTCTCGTCACCGATGACGAGATTACGCGCCGGCGCGCCGAGCTGCAGAACAGTGGCGGCTATCGCTACCCCAAGCACCAGACCCCATGGCAGGAGATCCAGCGCGGCATGGTCGACCAGTTCTCCGAAGGAATGGTGCTGAAGCCCGCGGTGAAATACCAGGATGTGGCGCACACCGCAGGCGTGCCGCGGGACAATCACTGAACGCGTCTTTTTTTGCCTTCTCCCCTTGTGGGAGGTGTCGCCGAAGGCGACGGATGAGGGGTGCTCCAGCTTGGCACCGACGCACTCCGTCCAGCACCCCTCATCCGGCTCGTCGCTGCGCGCCGATCCACCTTCTCCCACAAGGGGAGAAGGAAGAGCGCCAAGCCGCACCCAAGCGCCTATAAATAGCCAACAATCTCAGGCGTCTGGTCCTGCCTGTCGTGCTTGCCGTCCTCGTAGAGGATTGGGGCTGCGGCGAGTTCCTCTTCGGTGACGTCGTCGAGGCAGGCGACGTTCACCGCCCAGAAATTCCCGCCCATGAAATCGAGATAGCCGCGCGAGAGAAAATTCGCGCCGCAGTTCGGGCACATATAGTGGTTGATGTCGCCTTCCGGCCAGTTCGACGGCGTCGCCTTGTACTCCCGCATCCGGTCGCGGCCATCCGTCACCCGCACGGCCTCATAGGCGGCGAAGGATTTCCGGTAGCCGAGTTTCCAGCAGAAGCTGCAATTGCATTTGCGGATGCCCTCAGTGAGGTCGATTTCGGCTTCGAAACGCACTGCACCGCAATGGCAGCTGCCGTGATAGGTCTTTTTCATGGGTTTCCTCCCAGACGTGTCCTGGCTCTGCCGCCCCCCGGAGCCAGAGCATCCTTTGCTCCAGGCATGGCGCTTGACAAGCGGGCGCGACAAATCCACGATGATGGCAAGGGGTGCATCGCGACGACCCCGTGAGGCGTCAGCCCAACGTTCGCGTCCAAGCTTCTCTCTCAAGGAGGTGGACGCCATGCCGTCGACAACCGCTATCACCGTATCGCAACTGTCCCGTCTGATTGGTCTGCCGGGCGCGCCCGCGATCATCGATGTTCGCATCGAAGAGGATTACAGCGCCGATCCGCGCCTGCTGCCGGCCTCAAACCGGCGTGATTTCAAAACCGTCTCGACCTGGGCATCCGAATTCGCCGGCAGCCGAGTGACGGTCGTCTGCCAAAGAGGGCAAAAGCTCTCGCAAGGCGTGGCCGCATGGCTGCGGCATGAAGGCATTGCCGCCGAATCCATCGAAGGCGGGTTCGAGGCCTGGCGCGATGGCAAGGGGCCTTTGATCAATGCCGGCAAGATACCGCCCCGCGATGAAAAAGGCCGCACCGTGTGGGTGACGCGGGCCCGCCCGAAGGTCGATCGCATCGCCTGCCCCTGGCTGATCAGGCGTTTCATCGATCCGAGCGCGGTCTTCCTCTTTGTCGAGGCGGCCGAAGTGTCGGCCACTGCGGACCGCTTTCAGGCCGTGCCTTTCGACATCGACAATGTGTTCTGGACTCACCGCGGCGAGTGCTGCACCTTCGATACGATGATCGAAGAGTTCGGGCTTGAATCCGAGGCGCTCGACCGCCTGGCCATGATCGTGCGCGCAGCCGATACCGCACGCCTCGATCTGGTTCCCCAGGCAGCCGGATTCCTGGCCGCCTCGCTTGGCCTGTCGCGGATGTTTCGCGACGACCTGGAACAGCTGGAGGCAGGAATGCTGCTTTACGACGCGTTTTTCCGATGGTGCCGCGACGCCACCGAGGAGACGCACAATTGGCCAAGCGCGAGCAAGCCATCATGAGCGCCCCGGCTTCTGACAAAACGGGAGCTTTGGGAAAAACGGCCGAGATCGTCGAAGCGCCGGCTGCGCCAAGCTTCCGTGAAGGCGTAAAACTCTGGGCGAAAATCGGCCTGCTCAGCTTCGGCGGGCCGGCCGGCCAGATCGCGCTCATGCACAGGGAATTGGTCGAGGAACGGCGTTGGATCGGCGAGCAACGTTTCCTGCATGCGTTGAACTACTGCATGCTGCTGCCCGGCCCTGAAGCCCAGCAACTCGCGATCTATATCGGCTGGCTGCTGCACCGGACGATCGGCGGCCTGGTCGCCGGCATCCTGTTCGTCGCGCCGGGCGCGCTTGTGATGCTCACCTTGAGCATCCTCTATGCGCTGTATGGCGACGCTCCGCTCGTCGAGGCGCTGTTTTTCGGGGTAAAGGCGGCCGTGCTCGCCATCGTGATCGAGGCGATGATCCGGATCGGACGACGTGCCTTGAAGAACCGGGTCATGGTTTCGATCGCGCTCGCCGCCTTCATCGCCATCTATGCATTGAACATGCCGTTTCCGCTCATCGTCCTGCTTGCCGGCCTGACGGGCTGGATTGGAAATCGTGTTGCGCCAGCGCTTTTTTCCGGCGCGGCGCGCGGCAAGGACGCGGTTCCCGACATCAAGGGCGCGGTCGACCTGATGTTCGAGCGCGGCGAACTGGCCCACACCCAGCCGACGCGATGGCATGCACCGCGCACCGTCGCGATCTGGCTGCCGATCTGGCTCGGGCCGGTGCTGCTGATCTGGGCTTTTACCGGATCCGCCAGTGTGTGGACGCAGATCGGCGGCTTCTTCAGCGTCATGGCGGTCGTCACATTCGGCGGCGCCTACGCGGTCCTTGCCTATGTCGCGCAGGCAGCGGTCGAGTCCTTCGGCTGGCTCGCACCCGGTGAGATGGTCGATGGCCTCGGGCTTGCCGAGACCACGCCCGGCCCACTCATCCTGGTCCTGCAGTTCGTCGGCTTTCTGGCCGCGTTCCGCCAATCCGGATCGTTGAGCCCGCTGCTTGCCGGATCGTTTGGGGCGATGCTCACCCTGTGGGCGACGTTCACGCCTTGCTTCTTCTGGATATTCCTCGGCGCGCCCTATATCGAATCCCTGCGCGACAACAAGGCGCTGTCGGCGGCGCTGGGCGCGATCACCGCCGCCGTCGTCGGCGTCATCATGAATCTCGCTCTGTGGTTCGGCTTGCACGTCATCTTCGGCGAGGTGCGCAACGTCGGGCTTGGAACCGACGTGCCGGTGCTCTCATCCATCGACTGGCGCGCGGCGCTGCTGTCATGTGCTGCCATGATCGCCATTCTGAAGCTGAAGATCGGCATGCTGCCGACGCTTGCGGGATCGGCCCTCGCCGGTGTTCTGTTGCTGGCAGCGAGTGGTTAATGCATGTCGCGCAAAAGCATGCCCTCGGGCCTGACCCGAGCGTGTGCAGCGGTTTTGCGATAACGACATGCATAAAACAACAACCTGAAGCGCGTCGCATGCGGCCGGCTCAAATGCGACGCGCTTTAGCGGCTGCCTGCGGACGGCGCTTCGCTGCGGTTTCGGGCAATCGGATAGGAAAATCATGGCGAGACGACGCTCCTCCCTAGGCTTCCTTGGAATGTTCGGCCGTTCAGGCGACCTCAGGCAACTCGACGCCGCGTTACGCGACGTTGACCTTCATCCCGCCCTTGTGCCGGAGGGAGCAAAGCTCACCATCGTCAATCTGATGAAGGACCACTGGCCCGACGAGCCGCCGCCACAAGCCTACCCGCCGGTGGCGCAGCTGCTTGGCTATTGTATTGCCGGGCCGGAAGCATTCGAGCAATCCAACGGCCTTCGACATAGGCTGGATGCGGAGCGCCGGCTCGAGGCGGCACTCGAGGCCGGCGACAGCTTCGATGCGCAAATCATACTGATGACGCTGCATGCCAAGCTGATCAGTGGCGAGGTCGTCGACCGCTACGGGTTGAGCGCCGACTAGACCATGATCCCGAAAAGTGGAACCCGGTTTTCGGAAACGATCATGGTCAAACAAAGAGCTAGAGCCCCATCCCGATTTTGCCGGGATGGATTAGTCTCTGACCGTTTGACGAGAACCGTCTTCAGCCGCCCATGCCGCTGCGCGGCAGTTGGATCAGATTGCCGAAGCGGGCGCGCAACTTGTCGTCGACCGGCTTCGGCACGTGGCGCGGGAAGCGCTCGGCGAGGATGCGGTTCTTCTCGATGATCGCCCGCTGCAGGATGTCGGGCCTGCCTTTCTCGTTCCATTCCTTCGGCGAAAAGCGGTCGCCGACCGCCGGATAGAAATATTCCGTCTGCATCAGCCGCAGCGTCTGCTCATTGCCGAGGTAATGACCCGGCCCCTTCAGGCAGACCTCGGCGATGGTGTCTATCGACAACGACTCATCGGTCACCTCGATGCCGCGCACGCAGCGCAGGCAATGGCCGAGCATGTCGTTGTCAATGATCAGGCTTTCCAGGCAGAAGCCGAGCAGCGAGGCGTGCATGCCGGCCGATTCGTAGACAAGGTTGAGGCCGGCCAGGCCGGCCATCACATCGGTGATGCCCTTTTCGTAACCGGACTGAATGTCGGGCAGTTTCGAATCCGTCATGCCGGCGGCCGAACCGCCGGGCAGGTCGTAGAATTGCGCCATCTGGGCGCAGGCAGCGGTCAGCACCGCTTGCTCGGCCGAGCCGCCGGACATCGCGCCGGTCCTGAGGTCGGAGACGAACGGCCAGGTGCCGAAGATCGCCGGATGCCCGGGTTTGATGGCGTTGACATAGACGAGGCCGGCGAGCACCTCGGCCACCGCTTGCACCACCGCACCGGCGATCGCCGCTGGCGCCGTGGCGCCCGCCTGGCCGGCCGACAGCAGCAGGATCGGAATGCCGCCTTCGACGCAGGCCTCGAGCACGCCGCAGGCATCCTCGGCAAACTTCATCGGCGGCACGACAAAACAGTTCGAATTGGAGACGAAAGGCCGAGCGCGAAAATTCTCTTCGCCGCCGGCAATCGCATAGAGCATGTCGAGCGCCGGCTTGACGTTCTCGCGCACCGTGAACGATGTGCCGACATGCTTCGACGTGCCCATCACGCAGGCGTAAAGCGTGTTGAAATCCATGTCGAGCGGATCGGGGATGTCGCGCGGCACCATCGGCCGCTGGAAGAAATGGATGTTGTCGAGCCCTTCAACGATGCGCGCCGCGTCATAGATGTCCTGCAGCAGCGACTCGCGATAACAGCGCTTCTCGACGTCGACCAGATGCACCGCGGCGCCCGCCGTGCCGTAATGCACGCGCTTGCCCTGGATCAGCATGTCGTGCTTGGGATCCTGGCCATGCAGGGTGAAATGGCGTGCCGCCTTCTTGATGGTGTCGAGGACGAGCGCGCGCGGAAAACGAATGCGGCCGTCCTCGCTGAGCGTGGCGCCGGCCTCGGTCAGCGCCTCGATGCAGGATGGGATGGCATTGGCGAAGCCGACCGTTTCAAGCAGCGTCAGCACCGCTTCGTGAATGCGCTCGCGGTCGTTTTCGCTGAGCGGCCCGTAGCTTCCGCCTTCGAGGCCGGCGCGCACCGGCTTGATATCGTCGGCAAGGGGTGCTGCCCGCATGGCGCGACGCGCTTCGCGCCCGCCGGAACGCCGCGAACGCTGGTCCGAGGGCGTGTCCGGCTTCTCAACAGCCACTGACATGGGAGGCACTCCACCTTTAGCTGCGAAGCGGGCGGCGGTGGTTGGTCCACCAGGTGGTTGGTCCACCATCGGCCGCTTCGTCCCCTTATGCTTCGAACTATGCCGTCGGCATTGGCACAGCCTATGAGCCAGAGGGTCCCGTCGCATATGCCAGGGCGCTAAACAACGGTGGCCGGTCCCGGCCCAGACGAGGCCTCAAGCCGCCGCCGGCCGTCGTCCGGCCGCCGTCGCCAGTTCGCGGATGCCGGGCTCGATGTGCTGCAGCGCAATCGAGGAGATGCCCAGCCGCATGAAGCGTGACGGCTTTTCGGTGCGGTCGAAGAAACGGTCGCCAGGCTCGATGATGACGCTGCGCGAGGCGGCGGCCTCGGCCAGCCCGCGCGAATCGGTGCCGCGCGGCCCTTCGAGCCAGAGCGACGCGCCGCCGGCGGAATCGGTCGAGCGCCACTCCGGCAGAAAGGCGGAAATCGCATGGATCAGACGCTTGCGCCGTTCGTCGAAGGCGCTCGACAGCCGCCGCACCAGCGCCTCGTGATGGCCAAGCGACAGGAACAGCGCGACCGCGCGCTGGTTGTTGGCCGGCGGATGACGCAGCATGAAGCGACGCAGCGCGCGAAGCTCGGAGATCAGCCCGGCCGAGGCGACAATGTAGCCGAGCCTAAGGCCCGGAGCCAGCGTCTTCGACATCGAGCCGACATAGATGACGCGGCCGGAACGGTCGAGGCTCTTCAGCGCCTGCTGCGGCGCCTCGTCCAGAAGCTGGCTGTCATAGCCGTCCTCGATGATGATCTGGTTATGGCGGTTGGCGCGCGCCAGCAGGTCCTGCCGGCGCTCCGCCGACAGCGGCACCATGGTCGGGCAATGGTGGCTGGGCGTCACGAAGACGAAGCCGGAATCGTTGGGAATAGAAGCGGTTACAATGCCGGAATGGTCGACCGGAACCGGTGCGACGTCGGCACCCGCCAGCCGGAAAATCGAGCGTGCATCGGGATATCCGGGGTCTTCCATGGCCACCTTGGAGCCCTTGGTCATCAGCAGCGTCGCCAGCATGTAGAGCGCGTTCTGCGCGCCGAGCGTGACGATGATCTCATCGGGATTGGCGAAGATCCCGCGCCGCGGCAACAGCCGCGCCTGGATCTGCTCGATCAAAAGCGGATCGTCGCGGTCGACCATGTCGGACGCCCAATTGCGGATCTCGAGCACGGCCAGCGCCATGCGGTTGCACTCGCGCCACTCGGCTGTCGGGAACAGTGCCGGATCGAACTGGCCATAGACGAAGGGGTAGGACGACTTGATCCAGTTGTCGTGCTTGGCCGGCGGCGGCATGTCACTGGCCGCGATCTGCCGGCGCGCCTTCCAGTCGATCTCATTGGCCTGGTCTGGCGCCTTCTGGTGCGGTTTGGCCGGCGTCGCCAGCACGTCCGGATTGACGAAATGGCCGCGCCGTTCGCGCGCCACCAGGAAACCCTGGTCGACGAGCTGCTGGAATGCCAGCACGACGGTGCCGCGCGCCACGCCGAGTTTCTCGGCCAGGATCCGGCAGGACGGAAGCGGCATCGAAGCGGCGATTTGCCGGTCGAGGATGGCGGCGACGATCGCTTGGCGGATCTGCGCCTGCAGGGTCTGGCCGGATTCCGCCGAAATCCGGAACAGGCCGGACCATATGGCCGTGTCGTTTCGCTGTGGCATGGGGATGTTCCTCGATGGCCAGCCTTTTTCACCTGGCTGGACCAGTCGAATGTACCGGTGGCACAAGCTGTTGCGCCAATCAATTTTTCTGATCACTGGGATTTACGCCAGTGATCCTTCCCAAGGGTGACGCAAAGCGTCATCCCGCTGGTGACGCAGCGCGTAATCCCGCTGGTGACGCAAAGCGTCATCCGGCTGCCTGACGCAGCGCGCCATCCCCCGCGTGCCGCGTTGCGTCATCGCTGCCTGACGCAACGCGTCATCGCGGCGCATTGAAACCAGTCGATTTCGGCTAGATAGTTCGGCGCGACGACACGCGCCGGAAACACCCGGTCTGTTATGTTGGCATTTCAAGGCTCGGAGTGAGGCAGTGGATCAATCGTCCTTTCAAAAACAGCTCGACGCCCTGCGCGATCACCGTGCGGCCAAATCGGGCAGCATGCGCGAGGCTTTCGCCGCCGATCCGCAGCGCTTCGAAAAATTCTCCGCCACCGACGGCGACCTGCTGCTCGACTGGTCGAAATGCGCGGTCGATGCGCAGACGATGGATCTGCTCGAGAAGCTGGCGGCAGCCGCCGATCTCGAAGGCCGGCGCGCTGCGATGTTCTCGGGCAAGAAGATCAACGTCACCGAAGGCCGCGCCGTGCTGCACACCGCGCTGCGCAACCTGAACGGCAAGGGCATCGTGCTCGACGGCCAGGACGTGAAGGCGCAGGTTATCGCCGTGCTCGATGCGATGGGCGGCTTCGCCGATGCCGTGCGCTCCGGCAAGGCGGCCGGCGCCACTGGCAAGAAGATCACCGACATCGTCAACATCGGCATCGGCGGGTCCGACCTTGGCCCGGCCATGGCGACGCTGGCGCTGGCGCCCTATCACGACGGGCCGCGCACGCATTACGTGTCGAACATCGATGGCGCCCATATCCACGACACGCTGAAGGGCCTCTCCGCCGAAACCACGCTGTTCATCGTTGCTTCCAAGACCTTCACCACCATCGAGACGATGACCAATGCCGAGACGGCGCGCGAATGGGTGCAGAAGGCGCTCGGCAAGGAAGCGGTCGGCAAGCATTTCGCCGCCGTCTCGACGGCGCTCGACCTGGTGGCCAAGTTCGGCATTGCGTCCGACCGCGTCTTCGGCTTCTGGGACTGGGTCGGCGGACGCTATTCGGTGTGGGGCGCGATCGGCCTGCCGGTGATGATCGCCGTCGGCCCGAAGAATTTTCGCGCCTTTCTCGATGGCGCGCATGCGATGGATGAACATTTCCAGACGGCGCCGCTGGCCAGCAACCTGCCGGCGCTGATGGGGCTGATCGGCTGGTGGCATCGGGTGATCTGCCAATACCCCGCCCGCGCCGTCATTCCCTACGACCAGCGCCTGTCCAGGCTGCCGGCCTATCTGCAGCAGCTCGATATGGAATCGAACGGCAAGAGCGTCACCCTCGACGGCGGCGCTGTCCAGACGCCGACCGGCCCGCTGGTCTGGGGCGAGCCCGGCACCAATGGCCAGCACGCCTTCTTCCAGCTGCTGCACCAGGGCACCGATTTCATTCCGGTCGAATTCCTCGCCGCAGCCATCGGCCATGAGCCGGATCTCAATCATCACCACGACCTGTTGCTCGCCAACTGCCTGGCGCAGTCGGAGGCGTTCATGAAGGGTCGCACGCTGGAGGAAGCGCGTGCGCAGATGCTGGCAAAGGGCATGGCGCCCACCGAGGTCGACAGGATCGCCCCGCATCGCGTCTTCTCCGGCAACCGGCCCTCGGTGACGATCCTCTACAGACAACTCGATCCGCATACGTTCGGACGGCTGATCGCGCTCTATGAGCACCGCGTCTTCGTCGAGGGCACGCTCTTCAACATCAATTCCTTCGACCAGTGGGGCGTCGAGTTGGGCAAGGAACTGGCGACCGGGCTGCTGCCTGTCGTGGAAGGCAAGGAGAATGCCGCAAAGCGGGACGCTTCGACTGCCGGACTGGTGGGACACATCCATCGATTGCGCGGATCGGAGTAAGCGGCTTGGCCGAGATCAAGGGAATATTGTTCGACAAGGACGGCACCCTTGTCGACTTCAACGCGACGTGGCTCGGCGTTGCCGATTTCATGGCGATGGATGCGGCGGAGGGCGACCGCTGGAAGGCCGACAGGCTGCTTGCCGCGGCGGGCTACGATTTCGCCACCAAACGCTTCAAGCCCGATTCCATCTTTGCCTCCGGCACCAACATGGATGTCGTCGAGCTTTGGTTTCCGCGACTGTCGGATGAAGACCAGATGCTTGCCGTCGCCCGCTTCAACGAGATCACGTCGGTGCAGGGCTCGTCGATGGCGGTGGCGCTGCCGGGCATCGTCGAGACGCTTGGCGTTCTTCACAGGAAATCCTACCGGCTCGGCGTCGCCACCAACGATTCGACCACTGGCGCTGAGAAGACATTGCTCACGCTGGGCGTCGCGCAGCTGTTCGACGCCGCCTATGGTTACGACGCGGTGGCCAATCCGAAACCGGCGCCCGACACGATCCTCGCCTTCTCGGACCTGACCGGCCTGAGGCCTGCCGCGATCGCCGTGGTCGGCGACAATCGCCACGATCTGGAGATGGCGCGGGCCGGCGGCTGCGGTCTGGCGATCGGCGTGCTTTCCGGCACCGGCACGCGGGAATCGCTGTCGCAGATCGCCGACGTCATTCTGGATTCGGTTGCCGATCTGCCCGACTTTCTTTCGGCAAAGGTCAAGGAGACGATCTGAACTCGCCTCCGGGTTGCTCCGGCTCGAACGAGAAGACGCCGCTCGGCTTCGTCGCCGTGCCTTGGCCGACATCCGGCACCTGGTATTCGGCCAGAAGGTGAAGCCGCGAGCGGGGCAAGTAGGCGCGGCCCGGGTCGCCGATCAGCACATTGATGCCGGCGGCCAGGCAGCGGTCGAGGAAGGGGATGACCCGGTCGGCGAGATCTTGCCGGTAAAACAAGTCGCCGGCTGCCACGACGTCCACTGGCGGCGGCGGACCAGCGGTGATGTCCTCGCCGACGACCGTGATTTCGACGCCGTTCGCCGCCGCATTGAGACCGAGCGCGGCGACGCCATTGCGGTCGATCTCGGATGCAATCACTTGGCTGGCGCCGGCCCTTGCCGCGGCGATACCGACGAGGCCAGACCCGGCGCCGAGATCGAGCACGCGAAGCCCAGCCACGGTCTCCGGCCGATCGAGGATGTAGCGGGCAAGCACCGCGCCGCCGGCCCAGGCATAGGCCCAGTAAGGAGGCTGCGGCTCGGGGCCATCCTCGTCGGCTTCGTTTGCTTCTTCTTCCGGCTCGGCTGCTCGTCCTTGTGGACGCGTCAGCCGCCACAGTCCGCTCGCTGGATGGGCTGCATAAAGCCGGATTTCGGGAAGCGCGGCAACAGGGGCGATACGCATGTTCGCCTTGATGAACGTTAGCGGATCGGGACGGGAAAGCGTATCCGCCGCGTCATCGACAGTAAGGCTATCGGCCAAAATTGTCCCTATTCCCGCCCAAATTCTTCCTATTCCCGCAACGCCCGCCGCAGGATCTTGCCGACCGGCGTCTTCGGCAGTTCGGTCCGAAACTCGATGTATTTTGGCCGCTTGTAACCGGTCAGGTTCTCGCGGCAATAGACAGTCAGCACCTCTGCGGTCAGCGACGGGTCCTTCTTGACGACGAACAGCTTCGGCACTTCGCCTGAATGCTCGTCCGGCACGCCGATCGCGGCCACTTCGAGCACGCCCGGATGCAGCGCCACCACTTCCTCGAGTTCGTTCGGATAGACGTTGAAGCCGGACACAAGGATCATGTCTTTCTTGCGGTCGACGATCTTGGTGAAGCCGCGCTCGTCCATGAAGCCCATGTCGCCCGACTTGAAGAAACCGTCCTTGGTCATCACCTTGGCGGTCTCGTCCGGCCGGTTCCAGTAACCGGCCATCACCTGCGGTCCGCGGATGCAGATCTCGCCGACTTCGCCGGGCGGCAAATCATTGCCGTCTTCGTCGCGGATGGCGATCTCGGTCGAGGGCAGCGGCAGGCCGATCGTGCCGGTGAAGTTGCCGTCGCTGAATGTGTTGGCGGTGGCCACCGGCGAGGTTTCCGAAAGCCCGTAGCCCTCGGTGACCGGGCAGCCGGTCAACGCCTTCCAGCGTTCGGCGACACCCTTCTGCACCGCCATGCCGCCACCCAGCGTCAGGATCAGCGGCCTGAAGTCGAGCTTGCGGAAATCCTCATTGTTGAGCAGCGCGTTGAACAGCGTGTTGAGGCCTGGAAAGATGTGGATCGGGTATTTGCCGAGTTGCTTGACGAAGCCGGGAATGTCGCGCGGATTGGGAATGAGTATGTTCTGGCCACCCAGTTGCATGCCCATCAGCGCGTTCACCGTCAGCGCGAAGATATGATAGAGCGGCAGCGCGCAGATGAAGTTGAGATGCGCCGGCTTGGGCTTGACCGTGAAGGCGTCCTCGATCCACAGCGCGTTCTGCGCGACGTTGGCCAGCACGTTGCTGTGCAGCAGCACCGCGCCCTTCGAGATGCCGGTGGTGCCGCCGGTATATTGCAGGAAGGCGACGTCGTCGGCAGCGACCTTCGCCGGCTTGAAATTCATGCCGGCGGCTGCCTTCAACGCTGCGTTGAACTTGACATGGCCCGGCAGCGACCAGGCCGGCACCATCTTCTTCACGCGGCGCACGACGAGATTGACGATCGTCCCCTTCAGGCCGCCAAGCATGTCGCCCATCGCCGCGACCACGACATGCTTGACCGCCGTTTTGGCGATCACCGCCTGCAAGGTGCTGGCGAAATTCTCGAGAATGACGATGGCTTGCGCGCCGGAATCCTTGAGCTGATGTTCCAGCTCGCGCGGCGTGTAGAGCGGGTTGACGTTGACCATGACATAGCCAGCGCGCAGCACTGCCATCATCGCAACCGGATATTGCAGCACGTTCGGCATCATCAGCGCCACGCGTGCGCCTTTCGGCAGTCCCGTCGATTGCAGATAGGCGCCGAAGGCGGCCGATTGCCGCTCGACTTCCGCATAGGTGATGGTCTTGCCCATGCAGGTAAAGGCAGGCCGGCTGGCGTACTGCTTGCAGACGTCGGCGAGCAGATCGCCGATGGAGCCGAAGGGCAGAGCGCCGATCTCGGCCGGAACGACTTTCGGATAGCTTTTGAGCCAGGGTTTTTCCGGCAATCCGGCGGCAACCACATTCGGCAGCCTTGTGGCCGGACCTGGGTTTGACGTCGATGCAGCCGCTGTCGGTGCCGCCTTCGCCGCTGGTTTGGCGGCGGCGGGCTTTGCGCCACCCTTCGCGGATACATTGGCCTTGGCGGGCACCGCGGCCGCCTTCGGCTTGGCTTTGGCCGTCGGCGCTTTTAGCTTGTCGGGGCTGGCCGGTTTCGCAGCAGTTTTGGCCTTGGCTGTCGCTGGTGCCGTCGTCCTTGGTGTTTTTGCCACTCGTCCCTCCCTCGATTGTTCTTATTGTCTCTGCCTGCTCGCCGCGTCGCCTCCGAATGACAGAGACGTCCTCCACTGCTGCCGGCATCCAGGAAATCCAGCCTGTCATCTATGTATTGCGACTATCGGCAGCCGTGCAAGTCTGCGCCTGCGGCAAGGTGGGAAGAAATCGTCCGCGGCAACGACCAGCCGAAGGTCGCAGTTCCTCACCAACGCCGGGTTGAAGATCAATAAAAAAATGCAGTCGTTAACATTACCGTGATAGGCGGTAATTGACATTTCCTTCTCCTTTTTGGCGAGTGCGCAGAAATAAATTCTGCTTCCCATGGGGTAAGCAAACCGGGTGTTCCAAAGCCGGAAAAACGGTGCTTATATGCGCGCTTCACGAGCCTGATAGAGGGGCTTGGAAGAACATCAGGGAGTCCTCCATGAAAAAGAAACTGACTTTTGCGGCCGCGTTGCTGGCCGCAAGCGTCCTCGGCGGCATGGCCAATGCGAAACAGCTGGTCTACTGCTCGGAGGCGTCGCCGGCCGGCTTCGACCCGTCGCCGTGGAGCGGTGGCAACGATTTCGACGCGTCGTCGCGCACCATCTATTCGCGCCTGGTCGAGTTCGAACACGGCAAGACCACCATCACGCCTGGCCTCGCCGAGAGCTGGACGGTTTCCGACGACGGTCTCGAATACACGTTCAAGCTTCGGCCGGGCGTGAAGTTCCAGACCACCGACTACTTCACGCCGACGCGCGATCTCAACGCCGACGACGTGATCTTCTCCTTCGAGCGCCAGTGGAAGAAGGAAAACCCGTGGTTCGACTATCTGGCAGGCACCGGCTGGGAATATTTTGCCGGCATGGGCTTCCCGGATCTTCTCAAGGAAATCGTCAAGGTCGACGACCTGACGGTGAAGTTCGTGCTGAACAAGCCTGAGGTCGCTTTTCTGCCGGATCTCGGCATGGATTTCGCTTCGATCGTCTCCAAGGAATATGCCGACCAGCTCGACAAGGCTGGCACCATGCAGCAATTCACCCAGAAGCCGATCGGCACCGGTCCGTTCCAGTTCGTCGACTATCAGGTCGACGCGGTCATCCGCTATGCGGCATGGGACGGCTACTATGGCGGCCGCCAGAAGATCGACGATCTGATCTTTGCCATCACCACCGATCCGGCCGTGCGCGCGCAGAAGCTGAAGGCGGGCGAGTGCGATATCATGTCGTACCCGGCGCCGGCCGACATTGCCGGCCTGAAAGCCGACCCGAACCTCAAGGTCGACGAGCAGGAAGGCCTGAACATCGGCTACATGGCCTACAACACGACGCAGGCGCCCTTCGACAAGGTCGAGGTCCGCAAGGCCCTCAACATGGCCGTCAACAAGCAGGCCATTCTCGATGCCGTCTATCAGGGCGCTGGCCAGGCGGCGATAAACCCGATCCCGCCGACGATGTGGTCCTATAACAAGGAGGTCAAGGACGATCCCTACGATCCCGAGGCGGCCAAGAAGATGCTGACTGATGCCGGCGTCACGGATCTGTCGATGAAGATCTGGGCAATGCCGGTCAGCCGCCCGTACAATCCGAATGCCCAACGGGTCGCGGAACTGATCCAGGCCGACTACGCCAAGATCGGCGTGAAGGCCGAGATCGTCAGCTACGAATGGACCGAGTATCGCGAACGCGGCAAGCAGAAGGACCGTGACGGGGCCTTCCAGCTCGGCTGGACCGGCGACAATGGCGACCCGGACAACTTCCTGTTTCTGCTCGGCTGCGATGCCATCGGCCAGTCCAACTATGCGATCTGGTGCAACCAGGAGTTCGAAGCCCTCCTGCAGAAGGGCAAGGCGACCACGGACGTCGCCGAGCGCACCAAGATCTACGAGGAGGCTCAGGTCGTGTTCAAGCGTGAGGCGCCGTGGCTGACCATCGCCCATTCCAAGGTCTTCATGCCGATGAACAAGAAAGTTACGGGCTTCGTCATGGATCCGCTCGGCATTCATCGGTTTGACGGCGTCGACGTCACCGAATAACTCCTGAGAAATAGAACGGCGGCGCTGGACTTCCGGCGCCGCCGTTCTATGAAGTAAGATGCTCCGCTATCTCCTCCACAAGCTCGCCTTGATCATCCCGACCGTGTTCGGCATATCGCTGGCGGCGTTCGCTTTCGTCCGGCTTCTGCCGGGCGACCCGATCACGGCGCTCGCCGGCGAGCGCGGCGTCAGTCCCGAACGCTATGCCGAGCTCGTCGAGCGGTTTGGCTATGACAGGCCTTATGTCGTCCAGTATCTCGAGTATATCGGCAGGGTCCTGACCGGCGACTTCGGCATATCGCTCGCCACCAAACGGCCGGTGCTGGGTGAATTCCAGGCGCTGTTTCCGGCGACGCTGGAACTGGCGACGATCGCGCTGATCATCGCCGTCCTCATCGGCATTCCCGCCGGCATCTTCGCCGCGGTCAAGCGCGGATCATGGTTCGACCAGGCGACGATGGGCGTGGCGCTGACCGGCTATTCGATGCCGATCTTCTGGTGGGGGCTGCTGCTCATCATCTTCTTCTCCGGCTATCTCGGCTGGACGCCGGTGTCCGGCCGCATCGGCCTTCAATATTTCTTCAAGCCGACGACTGGGTTCATGCTGATCGACAGCCTGATCTCCGGCAAGAGCGGCGCTTTCAGGTCCGCCGCCAGTCACCTGGTCCTGCCGGCGATCGTGCTGGCGACGATCCCGCTCGCCGTCATAGCGCGCCAGACCCGGTCGGCGATGCTGGAGGTGCTGGGCGAAGACTACGTCCGCACCGCCCGCGCCAAGGGCCTGGCGCCGCGTCGGGTCATCGGCCTCCACGCTTTTCGCAATGCGCTGATCCCGGTCGTCACCACCATCGGCCTGCAGGTCGGCACGCTGATGGCGGGCGCCATCCTGACCGAAACGATCTTTTCCTGGCCCGGTATCGGCAAGTGGATGATCGACGCGATCGCCAAGCGCGACTATGTCGTCGTCCAGAGCGGCTTGCTGATCATCGCACTGATCGTCATGGCGGTGAACTTGATCGTCGACGTGCTCTACGCCGTCATCAACCCACGTATCCGGGTGCAGTGAGATGACCGACCAAACCACGGCCGAAGCCACCGCCGCCTCCATTCCGACCGGCGGCCGGCAACGCGCCTTCACCGAGTTCTGGCATTACTACTCGATGAACACCGGCGCCGTCATCGGCCTGGTCGTGTTCACTGCGCTGGTGCTGGTGGCGATCTTCGCGCCATTGGTCGCGCCGCATTCGCCTGACGAACAGTTCCGCGATGCGCTGCTGGCGCCGCCGGCCTGGCAGGAGGGCGGCAGATCGACGTTCCTGCTCGGCACCGACGCCGTTGGCCGCGACATGCTTTCGCGGCTGATTTTCGGGGCTCGGTTCTCGCTGTTCATCGGTCTGGTCGTCGTTGTTTTCTCGCTGACCAGCGGTATCGTCCTCGGCGTGCTCGCCGGCTATTTCCGCGGCTGGGTCGATACGCTGATCATGCGCGTCATGGACGTCATCCTGGCCTTCCCGTCGCTGCTGCTTGCCCTGGTTCTGGTGGCGATCCTCGGACCCGGCCTGTTCAACGCCATGCTGGCGATCGCGCTGGTGCTGCAGCCGCATTTCGCGCGGCTCACCCGTGCGGCGGTGATGGCCGAAAAGAACCGCGAATATGTCATCTCCGCCAAGGTGGCCGGTGCCAGCCATCTCAGGCTGATGGTGAAGACGATCTTGCCGAACTGCATGGCGCCGCTGATCGTGCAGGCGACGCTGTCCTTCTCCAACGCCATTCTCGAGGCCGCGGCTCTCGGCTTCCTTGGCGTCGGCGCGCAGCCGCCGCCGCCGGAATGGGGCACCATGCTGGCCACGGCGCGCGAGTTCATCCTGCGCGCGCCATGGGTGGTGACCTTCCCCGGCCTTGCCATCCTGATCACAGTGCTCGCCATCAACCTGATCGGCGATGGCCTGCGCGATGCCTTCGACCCCAAGCTGAAGCGGTCGTGACCATGCCTCTTCTCGAGATCAAGAACCTCACAGTGTCCTTCGATACCGCTGCCGGACCGTTTATGGCCGTGCAAGGCATCGACCTGTCGATCGAGCCGCGCGAGGTGCTGGCGATCGTCGGCGAATCCGGCTCCGGCAAATCGGTGGCGATGCTGGCGGTGATGGGGCTGTTGCCGAACACGGCGACGGTAAAGGCCGATCGCATGGCCTTCGACGGCATCGACCTGCTTGAGCTCAGCCCGTCCGAGCGCCGCAAGATCGTCGGCAAGGACATCTCGATGATCTTCCAGGAGCCAATCGCCAGTCTCAATCCGTGCTTCTCCGCCGGCTTCCAGATCGAGGAGGTGCTGCGCTTCCATTTGGGCATGGACCGCGCCCAGCGCCGGGCCCGAGCCATCGAACTGATGAAGCTGGTCGGCATCGCCGATCCGGAAGAGCGGCTGAACTCGTTCCCGCACCAGATGTCGGGCGGCCAGTGCCAGCGCGTCATGATTGCCATCGCCATCGCCTGCAATCCCAAGCTGCTGATCGCCGACGAGCCGACCACCGCGCTTGACGTCACCATCCAGAAGCAGATCCTCGATCTTTTGGTCGGCCTGCAAGCCAAATACGGCATGGGGCTGATCATGATCACCCACAATATGGGCGTCGTCGCCGAGACAGCCGACCGCGTCATCGTCCAGTACAAGGGCCGCAAGATGGAAGAGGCCGACGTTCTGTCGCTGTTCGAGCAGCCGAAGAGCAACTACACGCGCGCGCTGCTGTCGGCGCTGCCGGAGAACGCCGTCGGCGACCGGCTGCCGACCATTTCCGACATGCTGTTCGAACCGGCCCCTTCTGCTGCTGGAGCCGGGCGTGCTGCGGGAGCCGCGTCATGAGCGTGACGGTTCTCGAAGGCAAGAACATCGTGCGCGACTACCATGTCGGCGGCGGCCTGTTTCGTCCCTCGCGCACGGTGCATGCGGTCAAGGGCGTTTCGTTCAGTGTCGACAAGGGCAAGACGCTGGCCATCGTCGGCGAAAGCGGCTGCGGCAAGTCGACGCTCGCACGTATCATCACGCTGATCGATCCGGCGACAGCGGGCGAACTCTTCATCGACGGCAACAAGGTCGACATCGCCAAAAATGGGCTGACGAAGGAGATGCGTCGCAAGGTGCAGATCGTCTTCCAGAACCCCTATGGTTCGCTCAATCCGCGCCAGAAGATCGGCGACGTGCTGGGCGAGCCGCTGCTCATCAACACCGACACGCCAGCCGACGAACGGCGCGATCTCGCCATGAAGATGCTGAAGAAGGTCGGCCTTGGACCGGAGCACTACAACCGCTATCCGCACATGTTCTCGGGCGGCCAGCGCCAGCGCATCGCCATTGCCCGCGCGCTGATGCTCAATCCGAGCCTTTTGGTGCTCGACGAGCCGGTCTCGGCGCTCGATCTGTCGGTGCAGGCGCAGGTGCTCAACCTGCTCTCCGACCTGCAGGACGAGTTCGAGCTGACCTATGTCTTCATCAGCCACGACCTGTCGGTGGTGCGCTACATCGCCGACGAGGTGATGGTCATGTATTATGGCGAGGCCGTCGAGTACGGCTCGCGCGACGAGGTCTTTGCCGACCCCAAGCACAGCTACACCAAAACGCTGTTCGCGGCGACGCCGCGCGCCGACGTTGCCAGCATCAAGGCGAGGCTGGCGAAGAAGAAGGCCGCCTGACGCCGCAATTGCGGTACCCAGCCCATGCTGAGGTTCAGGGCGCCGGCTGATCAAAGACTACAGCGACGGCGATTCCTACGGAATGCAGTGCTTCTCGACGTCACGCGCGGTGAACTCTGCTGCTCGCCGCCATGCTTCGTCGGTATCTCCCCGGTAAGTCAGGTATCGATCGCAGACAGGTTTGTTGTTGCTCAAATCCAGCACTGCAAACTTCACCCAGCCGACCAGCGTGCTCATCTTGTGCACCTGACCGATCAGGAGATATTTCGCGCTGGCTGTTTTTGCCTGTTTCGAGAGATCGACAAGGCCGGGGTCCTTGATGGTGCACTGTTCTGCCTGACAGGGTAACGCGACCAGCTTGATCTTCTCCGAAAGGCCATCCTGCAACGTAACGCCAAATGCCTTCAGTCGCGCTTCGTGTTCGGCGGTCTGGTCCCTGACTTCGCCTGATGTATCCCTGAACTCGAAATCCGCGACGGCGAGGGTCGCTGGCTCGACGACATCGGCAAAAGCGGCCGGCGCAAGTAGACCAGCGACCATCAGGATCAGGAAAAATTGTCCACACTCAAAAAGTCGAAATCGAACTTCCGCACTTTGCACCTTGAGCATCTCGTTTCTCCGAGGTTAGGACGATACCCATCCCAATGACGGTGCCGATTTGTCTCTTCGCGCTGCTGGAAGACGCGGAAGCGGGCGCAGACTACCCGGTTGCGTCGCGACGTCAACTTTCAACCTGTTACTGGGTGGACTCCACCTCCGCCACAACCAGCTTGCCTTTGGCGCGCGAGATTTCGAGTGCCTGGCCGGCCCCTGCCAACGCGCCCGGGACCGAGATCACGAACGCCTGGCCCTCGCTGAGGGTCGCGACGAAGCGCACTGGCAGGTTTTCTTCGCCCGCCGCCATCGTGGTGACCACCCGGTAGCCGTCATCCGCCTCCGTGTAGTAGACGACGCCATGAAAATTGCCGAGATCAACGGTCCCACCCTGACGGGCCGTGAGTTCGCCGGCAGAAGCGGAACCTGCCACGACGCAAAGCGCCGCAAGTGCTGTGTGTCTGAACATCGTGTTTCTCTCCATTTGGAATTGTCGTTTGGGTGGGTGGTCGCCTGCGGTTGCATCCCCAAAATTTACGCGGCGAGCTGATCCTCACGGGCAGCCGCGATCATTACGCTGGCGAGCAACCCGTAGGCCGCCTCCCAAGCCTCGCGGACAGCCGGCGTAAAAGCCGTGCCGAGGCCGGCCGCCAGCGTCTCGATGAGCGCTTGCCCGACGATCGGGTAATGACGCTCCTCGACACCGTAAGTCACGTGACGCCTGGCGAGCACGCGCACCGTCGGCAGGATGGTGTCGGCTCGGTCCAGTCCATGCACGACGAAGCCGAGGCTCGCTATTAGCTTGGCGCCTTGCTTGGTCATGTCTGTCACCGGAAACAGCGCGCGAAGATCCGCGTCGATCGCGAACAGACGCTCGTAGAACAGCGCGGCGGCGGCCACGCGGATCGGCACGATCTCGCGAAAACTGTCCTGGACAAGTCTGGTCTGGTCGGGTGTCATCGGCGACGCTCCTGGGTTCCTGGTCTTGCGGCGACCATCGCCCCAAAGCGTTTCGCTTGCATGTCGCCTGCGCCTGGATGTGTTTCAGTTGTGTCTCAATTGGTTTCAGTTCGCGCTCATTTGTCTTCTTTATCTAGAGGCATGCCGAGAGTGCCAGGCCGAACTCTCGCCGACCTCGACCTTGCCATAGCTGAAAACCTGGGGCGCGGCGCCAGCTTGGAACTGCATCGGCAGTCGGTCATTATATCGGAGAGCCAGCGGCTCCTCCCCTATGCCTCCGTTCGGATGGAGAAATCATGCTGCGGATATTCATTGCTTCGTCTTTTCTTCTCGCCTTCGGTGCGCCCTCAGCCACGCTCGCGCAGGGCAGCAGCATCGAGAGCGAGACAGGCCGCGTTGCGGTCGAGACCTTTGCCGAAGGGCTCGAGCATCCCTGGGGCGCGACTTACCTGCCCGACGGCGCGTTGCTGGTCACCGAGCGTCCGGGGCGGCTGCGGTTTGTCTCGACCGACGGAGCCGTTTCCGACCCGATCGACGGTGTGCCGGACGTCCTTGCCAGCGGACAAGGCGGTCTGCTAGATGTGGCGCTCGATCCGGACTTTGCCAACAACCGAACGGTTTATCTCTCCTATTCGGAGGAACGCGGCGGCGGCGCGGCCACCTCGGTCGGTCGTGGACGCCTGGACGAGAACGGCAGCGCGCTTTCGAACTTCGAAGTGATCTTCCGGCAGGAACCAGCCGTATCCAGCCGGCTGCACTACGGCTCCCGCCTGGTATTCGCGCCGGATGGCAAGCTCTTCGTCACGCTCGGTGAGCGCGGCAAGATGCGAGAGGCGCAGGACCCGAACAATCACCTCGGCACGATCGTCCGCATCAACCCCGATGGTTCCGTGCCTGACGACAATCCCTTCGTCGGCAAGGACGGCGCCGACGAGATCTGGTCCTACGGCCATCGCAATGTGCAAAGTGCTGCGCTCCATCCCCAAACCGGCGTGCTCTGGACGGCGGAAATGGGACCGCTCGGCGGCGATGAGCTGAACATTCCGCAAGCGGGCAGGAATCACGGCTGGCCCGTGGTCAGCTGGGGCCGGCACTATTCGGGCGAACGCATCCCCGAACCGTCGACGCGGCCGGAGTTTGCCGACTCAATCCATAGCTGGACACCCGTCATCTCGCCTTCCGGCATGACTTTCTACACCGGCGACATGTTTGCCGATTGGCGCGGCGACCTCTTGATTGGCGGACTGTCGGCGGAAGGCATCGTTCGTGTCAGGATCGACGGAAAGCAGGTCGCCGGCGAGGAAGTCCTCGCTCTCGGCAGGCGTATCCGGGACGTGGTGCAGGCTCCCGACGGCGCGGTCATGGCGTTGACCGACGAACCAGCGGGAAGGATATTGCGACTGACGCCGGGAGCGTCGCAGTGATGCCGCGCGGTGCGACAGGCGCGTTTTCTGAACTGGTCGCTCTACCCTCGGAATCCCGCTAAGCCTTGAGAAATATTAGTGTCGCTTAGTGACGCGAAGACCTGAGTGAAATTCAAAAGTCCTGCATTTGCCACAGAAATTGCTGATTTTGTTGCGCTCTGCGTGGCGCTGAACTCATTCGAGGACGGGATTAGACTGCGGCCCGGCGAAGTGGGTCCGAATATTCTGTCCGGCTTCTTTAGAAAGCTAAAGGCCAGTTCTCCGCGCGGCAGTCGCGACCCTGGCCGACAAATCGCCCGACAGTGCCGCTGCGAGCCTGACGGGTGCGCCTGTAGCGGCAACGCTAGCCAACTACCCGACAGCCTTATGTCCAGGTGCATGACTGAAGCGGCCGGTGCCGGTGGTCGTCGGTACCTCGGCGAGCACGTCTCATGTACTGTCTAGATTTGCCGGCCTAGCCGGTCCTGTGGGCGTAGCTAATGACGTTCTTTGTCTTCTTGCACGTGGAGCAGACCTCTTTTCGTCGGCTGAATCCGAATGCGCAGGCAAGCTCTCGTGTCTTGTGATTGGCGTGCTGGCGAATTGACAGTTTGATACTGTCCGCAATGCAGTCGTCGCGAACGGCGCGGGGAGCTTTCCCTTGGATGAACTCCCGTACAGTGTCCAAGACCGTCATGTGCTATTCAGCGTGGCAATCGACACGTCGGCGAACTTTTTGAAGAGGAGCTGCTTCTGATTAATCGGGAGTGGCTCCGCTCTGAACACTTGCCGGTACATGTCCTCTCCGTCCCGAAGAATGAAAAACAGGAGATAGAGCATCAGGAAAAAGTTGATCAGAAAGGCGGCTGCGTTCTGGCCTGCGCTGAGGAACAACGAAAGCACGAATTCGCTACTGCGTAGTATCGCCGATTGGAGCTTTTCAGTGATTGCGCCGAGATCGATCCCGATCCCGGTCATCAATTGCCCAAGCTCAGGCTGGAACAGGTTTTCCAGTCTGAGAAGCTCCGCGCCAGGATCGACGGCGCCACTCTGGATGCGGGTGTAGAGCGACATGCCCTCGCGGATGACCATGGAGCCCAGGAGAAGCGCCGGGATCTGGACGAAGACGAAGATCGCCAGCACCGTCAACGCGGCCGCAAGGCTGGGCCGCCCGGATAGCCGCGAGTCGATCCATTTCATCAGCGGGTGGAACAGAATGCCGATCACGATGGCCCAGAATATCGGCTGCCAGACGACACCCAGGACCTTCGCAAGCGCGACGGTTGCACCTATGGCCAATAGGATCAGGATGGCGTTGGGACTCAGGGACAACGCCTTGGCTCCTCCTTAAAATGGTGCAAAGGGCAAGCCCATGCAGTGCGGCTTTCAACCACCGAGCGCGATCGTAAGTGCAACAATGGCGCTTCCGAGGACGGCCATTGCGAGGCCGGTCAGCCAGGGGGCGATGTTCCTCGCACGGATGAAGTCCGATCATAGTTACATAGCGCCATCCTTCGCGCGAGCGGTAGGAACCGTTGTCGGGGCCAATTGCCCAATTTTCCACCATCGCGGAATAGCCGTTCAGAGAAAAGATCGTTGAGGCGTACGCGAATGGCAAGGTCGCGCCGATACCGTTGAAAAAGTCCGTAACCAAGCGCAGGATTGTTCGTCGTCTCCGCGTGGCTTGATTCGCGGCGGGGGAAAGCCGCCCAGATAGTCAACGTCAGGTCACGACGCGTTGAAGCGACTGGCAGAGGCCAGCACAAGCGAGCACTAGACACGCTGCGGGCGACGAGCATACCTCGCTACGCCGGCGCATCGACCGATCGCAACTGAACGGAGGTGAACAATGAGCACGACACGTCCAGCCGGGCCAATAGCCGGCAGAATGATGCTTCATGCGCTGGCACGGAACTGGTGGCTGATCCTGCTGCGCGGCATCTGTGGGATTCTGTTCGGCGTGCTGACCTTCATCTGGCCGGGTATCTCGCTTGTGACGCTCGTCCTGCTCTACGGCGCCTATGCGCTCGTCGACGGCGTGCTGGCGCTCATTGCAGCCATCAAGGGCGGGGCGCCGGCGCCGCGATGGTGGCTGGCGCTGGTCGGCGTGCTCGGCATCCTTGCGGGTCTGGTCGCGATGGCCTTGCCGGGCATGACCGCGATCGTGCTTGTCTTGTTTATAGCAGGCTGGATGATCGCCACCGGCGTCATGCAGATCATCGGCGCGATCCGGCTCAGGAAGGAGATCGACAACGAGTGGTGGCTGGTCGCGGCGGGAGCGCTATCCGTGCTGGTCGGCGCGATCATCGCGATAGCTCCGGGCGCCGGGGCGCTCGGTCTGCTCTGGGTCATCGGCGCCTATGCCATCGTCTTCGGCGTGATGCTGGTCGGGCTGGCGTTCCGGCTGCGCAGGCACAGCCATGAGGGCCACGCCCATGGGGCGGCCGCATAATGCCGGACCCGCTTCCCTCCCGGAACGAAGGCGTGGCGAAGTCGGCCGTCCGCGACTTTGTCGCGAGGGTGACGAAGGACGGCGGCCCGGACTGCGTGCCGCCGGCCGAACGCATCGCGCCAACCTTGACCGCTACCAGATCGTCAAAGGTTGGCTCGACAAGAATGGCAATCTGCACGAGAAAATCTACGACGTCGCATGGTCGGGCGACCGCAAGCCAGCGGCGACGGCAAATTTCGTTCGGTAGGCAGCACCGTCGATGTGGAGAATGCGACCTGGACGAATACGATCGGCGCGCCCGAGCTCATCAAGGTGTGGAAAGACCCGGAGTTCGACCCGAGCTTGCCCGCCCTCTACTGCGACCGAGTGATCGAGATCCCGACGCCGCGCCGGACTGCCTACGATGCCAAGCGATATGGGGTCGACTCTCTGCCGGGGACAGCAATGACGATCACCGAGCGAGCCTACACATCGCCGATCTGGTACACGCCGCTGACCTCGCGCGGTGTCGCAATTCACCCGTTCCAGACCTTCTTCCAACAAAACAGGAAGGCCTGGCTTGGGTCAGATCGCGTCATGCAACGCTCGCAACTGAATGACCGTAGAGAGCGAAAAGTTGCCCTTGGCTCATCTGCGCGAGCAGGTCGCGCCAGACATTGCTGGCGCCTGCTTCGGCGGAGTGACCAGATCCACCTGCTGGCACAGGGCTTTGCAGTCACCTTTCCGCTAATCTCTCGCCTTCAGGTCGAGAATTTCCACATCGAGTTCTTCGCGCTTCCGGGCCAGTTCGAAGATCCGCTGTGCGGGCGCCGGCCCGAAAACGGGAATCGCGCGTGAAACCAATGATGACCGCGATTTTCAGCTTGGACATGTTGCTACCTCATGCTCCCGATCACGGAAGTCTACGAAAGGAACGTAGGGAGAAGCAGAAGCCGGCAAGATCGTTTTGTAGACAGTGATGGGCTCAAAGGCCGTATGATAGGAGCTTGGCGATTGCCCCTCGGAAGCCTATCTGTCGTTTGAATGACGCCGCGAGGAATGATGCCGGCTCAACGATCCGAACTCGCTGAAGCATCGCTGTCGACTGGTCCGGTGGGGTTGGAATATCCGCCTGATCTCCAGTTGGTCCGGCGCCGACCCATTTCGCTAGTCACGACAGATGATGGCACGGCGCTCGACTGGCTGATGTCGGGGACGGCAGCATCCGCCGGACCGGCAGAGCTGCTGGACGGCGTCATCGCCCGACTGGTCGCGGCAGGCCAGCCGATCGAGCGGGCAACGCTCAACATGTCGACGCTGCATCCGCAGCTTGTGGGCATCACGGCGCACTGGCACGGAGATCTCGGTGTCTGTGATGAGGTGGAAGTCAACGCGCATGTCCGCGAAACAACCGACTACCTGACCAGCCCCCTCAGGCCGATCATCGAGGAGGGCCGGTCAATTCGGGTGAACCCCCAGGACTCAGTGGCGCAGTCGACATACCCGATCATGCAGACCCTCGCGGAGGCCGGATACACGGACTATTGGGGCTTCGCGCTGAAGCGGGACGACCGCCAGTTTACGCTGATGACGCTTGCCACACGGCAAGCAGGGGGCTTTTCCCGCGCCACCATCGAAGCCGTCGAGGCGTTGCGCCCGGCTCTGGCGCTCAATGTCGAGATCGTCTCGCGTGGCAAGATCGCGGAGCACGTGCTCGATGCGTATCTCGGCCGACGCATCGGCAAGCGGGTCCTCGCCGGTGACATAAGGCGCGGATTTGGCGAGACCATCGAGGCGGTCATCTGGGTATCCGACATGCGCAACTTCACCAGCCTCTCGGATCGCATCGATAGCGCCGAGATGATCTGGTTGCTGAACGCCTTTTTCGAAGGTCTCGTGGATGCGGTGCATGAACAAGGCGGTGAGGTCCTGAAATTTGTCGGTGATGGCATGCTGGCGGCCTTTCCCATTTTCGGCATGCAGTCGGCGCCGGCCGCCGCCGCTGCGGCACTCGCCGCCGCTCGGAACGGTTTGGTTGCGGTGGACAGCCTGAACGAGGCTCAGTCCGGCGAGCCGTCGCGCGACCTTTCCTGGCGGCCGCTCAGCATGGGAATTGCGCTGCATCGCGGTCCCGTATTCTTCGGCAATATCGGATCCAGGGATCGGCTCGACTTCACCGCCATTGGGCGCACTGTCAATCTGGCCGCGCGGATCGAACCGCTATCGAAAACGACCGGGCGGCGCTTGCTCCTGTCCGACAGGGTTGCTGAATTGATCGAAGAGCCCGTCGAGGAATTGGGCGACTTCCCCATCCGCGGCATCCCTGACCCTGTGAGCCTGTTCACCGTACCGGAACACGGACTCTGACGCCGCTGGTTGAAGCGACGCATTGGAGCTCCAAACCTCGCGTCAGCCGGGTTCGGCGGTCGCAAGGCGCAACATGGTCGCCAAACGCCGCGAAGCTGCAAACACAATCGGCAAAGGTGGAGCCGCAGCGGGTCCGACGGTCTTCCTGTCTTGGAAAGTCCAAGCGCACCTACCATCAGCAGCTGTGGCCTCCAGTACGAGCGGCGTCCCCCTCATTAGGCTGGGCTCCTGTCAATGCCGCTTTCCGGTTCGCGAAGACCCGTTAGTGCCCGGCGGCCACCGCTTTTGTGCTGGGCCAACCTCGCCGGACCGCGTCTATTGCGATCACCACCACAGCATCGCTACTGCCGTCGATCCTCGTCGACCCCGTTCGGGGTTCCACCTCGCCCAACGACGCGCCGCGTAAACTAGGTGGCGGGCGGCGGCCCCCGAACCGGTCAAGGGCTTGACGCGATGCGCTCCACGTCAGGTCGCACACCGCCGATCAGTGCAGTGGGAGACCGCAGACCATGCACTTCTGTTGAAGCGAGCGGTGGGTATTTGTGATCATTACCTCCCCAGCTGTCGACTGGGCCTGCCGCTGAAACCAGCCGCCTGCATATCGGGTAGGCCCCACATTCGACCCCACCCCCGCCCGAGCGCGTGCCGGCGACCGGCCGTCCCGGCAGCGGCTATCTCGCAAGCCGACGTGCAGCGTCAAAACTCCACCAGCTGGCCGCCGCCAACGCCGAAATGGATAGGAAGTTGCCATTCGGCTCAACAGCCAACGAGCACGTTGCGCCACTACCGGTCATTCGCAGCGCGCCTCGTTAGCTGACCTTCAGCCACCGGCAGGAGTCGACCCCCTTTTGCGGACACTGGTTGTCATCCGGATAGGAGAACACAGGATAAAGGTTCATGATGCTAACATCCCGATTATTAGCCCGCCCAAGGCCCGGCTGCTCTTGAACGTATAAGCTTCGACACGATGGCCGGGATGGCAGCCTCGAACATCGTCGGCTTGGCGATTATTCTGACCGCGGCGTCCACGCTGCACCCGGGCGGCATCACCGAGATAGAGACCTCGGCACAGGCGGCGGAAGCGCTGCGCCCTCTTGCCGGCCCCTTGCTTCGACGCTCTTCGCCCTGGGCATCGTCGGCACGGGCCTCCTTGCAGTGCCTGTTCTGGCCGGCTCGGCACAGCTTACGCGATCGGCGAAGCGCTACGCTGGCCCACCGGGCTGACGCGAAAGCCCCTGAAAGCAAAAGCCTTCAACGGAACAATCATGCTCGCGACCGTGATCGGGGCGGTGCTCAACTTCACGCCGATAAGACGGCGGTGATCAACGGCATCATCGCCGTTCCGGTCATGGGGAGCATGATGTATTTCGCCACACGCCGGGATGTGCTCGGGCAGTTCGTCGTCACCGGGGTGCTCAAATCGCTTGGATGGCTGACCACCGTCGTGATGGCTGTGGCTGTTGTAACGATGGGGGTGGCCGCCTTCGCCTGACGTGCCGGGCGTAGGAGGGGCCCGATTCCCTGGCAAATCAAATTCGGTCAATCTTCGCGGCCTGCCTGCATGTCCTTCACAGTATTTGGCGATCGGGCGAGCCGTTTCGTTGGTCAGCGTTAGCCATTCCGGCATGATGCCCGATCCAACCGCTCGACTACGCCGTCAGGCGTGAGGGAGGCCTGCGGGGCAAAGATGCAGCCGATTGCGCAGCGAGCCGATGGGAAGGCGTCTACCGGCTGTGGAATTCAAATGCCGATTACGCGGGTCGATCCCACGCTGCGGAAACCGGGTTGGACATCACCGCGTCCATCTTGCCCACCTGGACCGGGGCCTGAGCTTGGCGGCATGGCGGAGTTGCTCCCAATTGATCGCATCTTCGACTATCCGGCCATCTTGGCATTCCGTCGAACGCGTTCATCGACGCACCCATTTTCCTTCGTTCACGCGTGAGATGTGCGATCGATTTCATTTCGGAGCCGGCCATGCTTATTTTCCTTGGCTACTGGAACTTTCAGTGAGAGCGCATGTTGGTTTCCCAGCTATGGGAGAGAAACCATGAACAAGGATGAAGTGAAGCGCTCTGCGAAAAGCGGCGAAGTGAAGGCAAAGCCTGGCAAACCGGCTGGTGACAAGAAAATGAGTGCCGGCGGAACTGCCGGCAAGCTTGACGAAAGCACCAAGAAGGGCCTTGGGAAGACCGAGGACAAGATCAAGGATCGTCTCAAGGGTTGATCAGACGTCAGGGCCGCAACCGTATCGCGGCCCTGCTGCCTAGACCCTTACATTCGGATCGTTGACGGTCACCGACCGCAGCACCTACACAGCCTGTTCTCACCCGCATCAGTGACTTCAGGCTCGTCGGTCATTTGCCGCTTGCCAAATTCACGGAACTCGCGACCTTGTTCGGCGGCGATGCCGGTTTCCCGCACCAAGCCTTGGATATGCATTAAGGTCGGACTTAGAGCGCTAAACAACTCTGCCGGTTGGGACGTCAACGGCCGATTCTGCACAATAACGGTTGCGGCGATCGCGCCGCCATGTTTCTGATGGACTACAGCATGGAGCAAAAAGTTGCCTACGATCCGGTCGTCACCCGGATGGTTCGCTCGCTCAAGCCAGAAGATTGCTGACGGCTGGTCCGCACAATCCTTGGAACTTCGAGGGCACGGACCCGTTTTTGCTCCATACCGACGGGAAGGAGCAAATCATGACAAACCAGGACCCCGACATTCGTGAGACCCACGATCTTATCGCCAGCGACATGGTCGTCGGCACCAACGTCTATGACATCCAAGGAAATCACATCGGGCAGGTCGAAAGGCTGATCCTCGAGAAGAGGGGCGGCAGGGTATCCTATGCCGTTCTCAGCTTTGGTGGTTTTCTTGGAATTGGCGACGACTACTATCCGCTGCCGTGGCAGAAGCTCGACTATGACGAGAGCCTTGCAGGCTTCCGCATTGACATCACGAAGGAGCAAGTTGAAGGCGCTCCGCGCTATGCTCGCGACCAGGATTTCGACTGGAATGCCGAGAGTGGCCGCCGCGTTTACGACTACTACGGCGTCCGACCGTATTGGGTGTAGCGAAGCCTCTATTGCGCGTTCGTGCCGGCAAGGCGAGTTGGACCGACGGGCCCTTCGCAGAGACCAACCCTTCGCAGAGACCAAGGAGCATCTGGGTGGCTTCCTGCTCATCGAGCGAAGAACCTTGCGGAGGCGACGGAGATCGCGGAGCGGGACTCGGATGGGGGCGATCGAGGTGCGCGAGACCGCCGGTTTTTTAGCTTCGAAATGCCCCGGCTACTTCCAGCAGCCGCAAACGTCCGCTTCCGTGACGCCAATAGGCGGCCGGAATGGCCGATTCGGGTCATGCGCGCTGCTTGGGCCCGAATGTCCGGTTTCTGAAAGTAAAATCGGTCCCGGAAGGTCCGGTCAGGGTCAGGTTTTACCGTTCGAGCTGGCCACCGGAATGGGCAACTAGCGCCAGAAACGGTTCTATAGGCTGGTCAAACTCAAGGTCGTGTTCGACCATTTCCGGACCTTCATGTACCATGTGCGGAGGGCCGGCAATTAGGTCGAAGCAGCATACCGCTCAGGCTTGGATGCCGTGACGACGAGAACGGGCATATCGAGCGCTACAGCGCCGCCCGCCCGTTGCCCTCATGCAATTTATGTGAACGGAACGTCGCCACAGGCATTCACCGGGGCGGTTGCGTGCTGAACGCGAAGAACCTGCGCGCCGGCGATGCCGCTGTGCCGTGCCAATCGGCAGCGTTGCCCATTCCAAGATTGCGGGTCCCTGATATATTACTCTGACCATCTGGTTCGAAGGATCCGTTTTGCGCATATGCAGCCGGCAACTCGAGCGAGAGCGTAAGCAAGCCTTCCTTCCCGCCGACGCGCCGAACCTCGGAGGTGTTATGCTAGTAATGGTTTTCGGCCTCGTGATCTTCTTCGGAATCCATTCTGTTCGGATCGCCGCCGGCAGCTTTTCGTGATGAGCAAATCGCCACAAACGAGCGGCGCTGGAAGGGACTTTATTCGCTCGTATCGATCATCGGCTTCGTGCTGATCGTCTGGGGCTGGAGTCTTTATCGGCCCAATGCGCCTGAGATCTACGAGCCGCCCTCTTGGGGCCGCGATGTCGCGTCGGTGTTGGTGCTCGCCGCATTCGTCTTTCTAGCAGCCGCTTACTTGCCCACGGGTTCAATCAAGCATCGGCTGAAGCACCCGATGCTGGTGGGCATCATCCTTTGGGCCATCGGCCACCTCCTGGCCAATGGCGACCTTGCCTCGCTCCTAGTCTTCGGAGCGTTTCTGGTTTACGCGATTGTCGATCTCATTGCTGTCATTCCACGCGGCGATCCGGCACCCGCGGTCGTGCGACCGCGTAGCGACCTGATTGCTGTGGGCATCGGCTTGGTGGCTTTCGCATTGTTCGGGCTCTGGCTGCACGGCTGGCTGTTCGGAGTCTCGCCCTTCGCTTGAACGTCCGCAGCGACGGCGCGCCTTCGAGGATGTCCTGGCGAATCCCACCAGTTGCCGCGGATCGAGCGCCTCGCAGACGCCACAGTGCACCAATGCTTGGCATAAGGTCGGCACATCAGAATTTTGATCCATAGACGGCTCCAGCCGGCAACGTTGCAGTAATTCGGCTCGGATCGCGCCTTGCTATGGCCAGTGGACGCGACCCTTGTTTGGAGAATCCTGATAAAGCGCCACAGGCTTTGGCGTTGTTCCCGCGCCTCGCGCCGTAGGCTGGCCCGTCATGCAGGAAGCAAGCCCACCTGCACCGGCAATCGCCGCGCCGGTCATCGACACCTTCAGAAATTTCCGGCGAGACAGCGTTTGGCTTGGCGCACCGTGTGCCGACCCGCCGTTTGCCTCACCACGATCGTCTTTCATGATCTTTCCTCCCTTAGCAACCCAAAGAAGCGCCGGTGCCGTCAAGTGCCGGGTCAGATCGATTTGAGGTACTCGATCAGATCACGCTTTTCCGGATCGGTCAGATCAAGGCCCAGATGGCCGTCATAGTGTTCGACAACATCGTTGAGCGTGGCGAACCGGCCGTCGTGGTAAAATCCGCCCTTGTGGATCTTTTCCACGTCCCACAAGGCCCGCAAGGACGCCGTCCTGTAGCGCTCGTCCGGAGATCGCATCGCCTGGAAATCGTCGATACCGATCTCATCGGCGGTATGCAGGTTCCAGCCGGGTTCGGTGAAGAGCGGCGGGACGTGGCAAGTGCCGCATTTGGCCTTGTCGTTGAAGAGAGCCTCTCCCTTCTCCGCGGCGGCGCTGTTGAAGGCGCCCTCCGGCGGTTTCGGGGTTGGCAGCGAGAGCTGATAGAAGTGAAGCGCCGGCAGCTTGGCGGTGATCCGGTCTTCCTTGTCCTGCTTGTGGCCCTGCTTCGTTCGTGCTGCGACCGGATACTTCTCGGCGTCATCAAGGCGTGGATCGTAAAACACACCCTTGCCGTGCATCTCGAGATTGCCGACATAAGCGTTCCAGTAGCTAACCGTGCCCCAAGCTCCGGTCCAGGTGTGGTTGTTTACACCGGCCAATCCGAACGCCGCCGGATTGAGCGTGGCGGCCGTCTTGCCGTCCGGCCGGAATGCTTTGCCGTCGAGGTTCAGTTCGGCATCGAACTTCCCGGGACCCCACGCCTCAACCGCCTTCTTCACCTCCGCTTCGGATATCTGCAGCATCTCGGTGAACGCCGTGAGATCAGGTGCGAGGGCAACGATCGCCCCTATGTTGAGGTCGCGGTTGGGCCAGCCATCGAGCCTGTGCCCGATGCCAGGGGCGTAGGTATCGTCGACCGTCGAATGGCACACGGCGCACTGGATGCCGACCGAGGTCAGCGTCTTTCCATCCTCGGCAAAAAAGCCGGTCACACCGACAACGGCGTTGGCCCTGAGTAGGACGAGCGTGCTGGCCGGGTCCGCGAGATCGACCTCGCCTTTGTTGAGCGCCTCGGCCACGTCCTTGGGAATGGCATTCACATCGACCTTGAGCCCGAGTTCGAGGGCTTTCTGCGGGCTCAGGCCGGGCCCTGTGCCGCCCAGCTTCTCGCCGGCAATCGCTTCATGCAGCTTAAGCTTGCCGCCCCAAAAATCCTCGCTGCCGAACGTGTCGAAGCGGAATGTCTCGCGGCCTTCTTCCAGATATCGCTTGGCCTGCTCGGCGGCCGCGTCGTCAAAATCCTTCCCGCTTATCGGTCCTTTCGCGCTCATTTGAGCGACGGCGGGGATCAGCGTTGATGATAGGAAAACAGCGAAAAATACACCGTGGAGACGCTTTTGCATGTCACGTTCCTCCCGAAGAAGATTGCCACTCGGCGGACATCTCGGGTTCGCGGGTTCTGGTTCCGCGAAACGGAATGCAGCCGAACGATAATAAACGCTGCACGGGACCAAAAAATTCCGTCACCCCGCCGCCTCGTGAGCGATGCCGACAACATGGTCGGGGACTATCGGGCCGCCTATCTGCCCGTGCGCGAAATCGATGAAGAGAGCGAAACCGACGGGAGCGCGTAGGGCTTCAGTCTACCGCCCTCGCGTAATTAGCGGGTTCGCCAAGCTCGATATTATTCACCGCGGCGAACCCCATCCGCCCGGCCGGCGCCAATACAGGCTATCTATCCCAACTCCCCTAAGCGGCGCCGGCCTTCCCCTTGGTGTTGCCCAATCAGCAATCGTCGGTGGTTTTCTTCATTTGGCCGGGGGCGGCGGTCTTGGCGTCCGTGTCCTGCTGACCAGGGGCGGCCTCCTGCGCGCTGCCGGTCTGCTGGCCAGGTGCGCAATCCTTGGCCGGGTTCGTGCCGCTGGTGGTGGTTGTGTCAGTTCCCTGATCAGTGCTGGGCGTGGTCGTTGTCGTTGTCGTAGAAGTTCCGCCCGAAGTTCCGCTCGTCGTCTGGGCAAAGGAAAGCCCGGCGGAAAGCGCCAACGCGGCGGAGGCCAAAAGGATTCGTTTCATATTCTTTCTCCTGTCTTAAGCGCACGAACGCGCTCACAAACCAACCTGCGGACAAAAGGAATGTTCCAGTGATGGTGCTCACCCTCGAAATCTTTCCCTGTGCCAAACGATCTTGCCGTCGACCTTAATCGGCTTGTGGATCATCAATCGCTTGGGAAGGTACTTGGGATGCACTTCGAGCAGGGTAATCGTGATCTGCGGCTTGCAACGAAAAGCATCGGGAGGCAGTAGCATGAACCGCGAACCGCAGCAGCTTGAGGTTATCGTAGAGTCCCGAAACCTCGGCAGCGCCGCGGTCAACGATCCGTTAATATCGGAACTAATCCCAATGAAGCGAGCCGACGGCTTCCAGACAGCTGCTTGGCGGTGAGCTAGTGATGACTGTGGGTCTCCCGATCGAGGGCGCGACGGGCTTCGGCCAAATTCTCGATCAGAACTTCTAGCAGGGTTTCGCTTTCCGGGAGGATATGTCCGCACCGGCGCTCATGCTCTACAGCTCTGTCTTGGAATGACACCGCCCTCTCATAGTGAGTGACGAGGTTGGAATAGAGCTGGTGCATCGTGCTTCTCCCTGGTCAGGCGAAAGCACGTTGCTCGCTCTCAAGCGCTCAATTGCCGGAAGGTTTGGGCGACCGGGAGACCTTACTCTCCCTAAGGGCAAAGCGCCACCGTAAGCCCGCGGTGCCGCGAGGTGCCAACCGCCGGTTGCTAGACGCGACGCAGCCGGGGCGCGTAGGATTTCCGCGCACTGGGCACACCACCCCCGCCCACCCCTCGTGCCTGGTGAACGACTAGGACTCTCGCCCGCCGTGCCGAATGGTGCGGCGGGCTTTTTTGTTCTCTTAAAGGAACACGATCTCGCTACAGCGGTTCGGTGGGGCAACGCTGCACCGCGTCAGATCGGTGCCAACAATCAGGGAAAGGCAAACCTTCGCCCATAAAACACGACAGACAGGAGCGCACGTCAGACGCTGCTCGGGCGTTGATAGAGGTTGAGCGCCTGGCACGAGATGCAAAGACGGCTCGGCTGCGGGAGCAACGACTAAAGGCCGAAACCACACTTCCTGCTGAATCGGCAGCGAAACCGAAGAGGAACCGAAAGGACAAGAAGGCCTAGCTGCACCCCGCGGATTTCCTTATGGAACGCAACCTTGGGCCCGCGGGTTAGATATCCGCAGCATTGCTACGAGACCAATGCTGCGATCGGGGGTCCTCCGATCGGCCCGCGTCCTCTCCCTCAGGACGCGGGCTTTCTTGGCGGAACTCCGGGCGCGGGTGCGCGTTTCGCCGGCATGAAGCAACTTCTCAGCGAAATGGCCGCTTTGGCAGATCCAGCTTTTGGGTGGCGTTGGCGGTTGTTCTGATTCCCTACGCCATCGGCGTCGCACTGCTTGTCTGGGTGGCTGGTTGAGGGTTGGTTGTGTTGTTCCTTCCCGGCGCCGTTGGACCGGCTCTTGGTCAAATTTTACATTAGAAACTTGGAACATAAGTGAGGCAGAGAACATTGTTGGCGCCATGGACAAGAACGATGGCGACAATCTTCCTGAGGGGTTTCGGGGCAACCTGCCCGAGGATCCAGTGATCCTAGCCGATATCAAGAAAAGAATTTCAAGAGAGATCGACGGTAAAATTGGGCCGGACGGTTTGGCGGTCACGGAGGCCGGGCGGGATCGCAATCTGGTTGAGGAATGGGAAGAAAGCTGACGCCGCCCTCGACAGCCAACCGTCCGTGGTTCCGTTTTTCCTGGTTCTGTATGTGCTCTCAATGTTGGGCTTGGTAGGGTACGCCATCGCTCGTTGGTACTTTCTATGGCGTGCTTGAGTTTCCTTCTCTCATTTAACTCACAGGCGGCAGCGCCCTGGGGGAGCTGATTTCCTTCACGGTCAACCTCGCCATGGAACAAGCCACGCTGCCTCACGGTGGCGGGCTACCTACCTTGCAGGTCGCTAGTCAGAACTCTAACGCGGCCCATCTCGTCCAACTGCCCTGCATCGTATTTTTTAGATGCCATTTCACGGACGGCATCCAAGCCGAAGTCTTCGATCGCTTCGGTCGATGTCACGACGAGGACACGCTCTGTTCCATCAAAGGCTTCAAGCAACAACTCGAACCGCTCAGTGATTCCCTCTTCGCCAGTAAAAACCAGACCCATATGCCCTCTCCCTGACCAAATAGGAGGGTCTACTGTTCTACCGGAAGCGGCTGGTGCTCCGGCTCGGCATGATGAAGCACCTGGCCAAGATCGCGCTTGTCGAAGTCCTGTCCACAAACGGGGCAATGCTCGAAATGCTCCGCCTCGGGCTTGATTGGCTGGTCGTGGTCCTTGCCTCGATATCCTGTGCCTTCGTTGTTGGTCCGATATCTCATTTCCGCTCCCGCAATACCCTCGCGGCTTCTATCAGGGCTTCACGATCGTTGCCGTTGGCTTCGATGAGTTCGCGGACCTGCTCGATCGTCACGTCATTCTCGCGAGCGAAATATTCCAATTCGTAATCTTCGTCGGCGGACACGCGATTGCGGTCCCGAAAGTCTCGCTTGCTCTTGTCGTCGGCCATGTCGTTCTCCTGATGAGCTTCGGATCGGTGGCAACGCCGGATATGGGATTTTGTTGCTGCGGCCCTGCGGAATCACGTTCCGTTCACTCTGGCTAATGCAATCCTGCCACCTAGAATTGAATCGGTGCGCAAAATTGTAAGTACCGGCGTCGGCCGGCTTGAGTTCATTCCGCCGATGATGCCTACCTTGGTCGCCAAGCCGCCCCAGGGCGATGACTGGATGCATGAAGCCAAATTCGACGGCTACCGCTCGCAGATCATCATCGGCGCCGGCGGTGCGCGGATTTTCACCCGCCGCGGACTCGACTGGACCTCCAAATACCGCGATCTAGCTGCGGCGGCCCGAACGCTGGACTTCGAGAGTGCCATCATCGACGGCGAAGTCGTCGTCTTGAATGAGGCTGGCCTTTCGGATTTTGCCGCGCTGCGCAAAGCAGTCACCAGACGCCAGCATGACCTCTATTTCGTCGCCTTCGATCTCCTGCACCTAAATGGCCAGGATCTGCGCGACATGCCGCTGGAGGACCGGCGGGAAATCCTGGCCGGCCTCATAGGGTCCCACAGTCGCATCCAGTTCAGTGAGACAATGCCAGGCGAGGCTAATGCGATCTATCATCTGATCGACGCGGCCGGCCTGGAAGGGATGGTGTCGAGACAGCAAATATCGCAGCGGCCCGACCACCAATTGGCTGAAAACCAAGTCGTTCACCGAAAGCGAGTTCGAGCTCCTTGGCGTCGAACGCGAGCGGGGTAAGCCGCCGTTTGCTCTGATGGCCGAGCCGGGCACCCGCAAATATGTCGGCAGTGCGTTCGTGAGCGTCAACCGCGAGATGCGGGAGCGGCTTTGGAAACGCGTCCAGGAGCATGCCGGGTCACCGCCCAAGGACATGCCAAAGCGGCCGGCAACGCAGTGGGTCAAGCCGGGGATCAAAGCCCGCGTGAAGCATCTGAGAGGCGAGGAGGATCTACGGCACGCCTCGCTGCAGGATTTTTGGGACGAAAGCTAGCGGTTGAAAGCCGTCGGGCGAGCTTGCCGGCGCTAACCTGAGGATTATATTCCTCCCGTTGCGGCGAGCCCTTCAACGGAGAATCGCCATGCCTCAAAAGACCCTCGCCGACACTCTGGCCGCCCGCGAAAGCATCTATGTCAATTGCGGACACCCGATGTGCTGCAGATCAACGAAGCTCGACATCCAGGCGCTGATTGACAGGCTCGGCCGTGACCACGGCTCGATGCATGACGACCTGGTCGGGCTCTTGTCTGCTCAAATTGCAAGGTTGCCGGCCGTGACCGACGGCAGGTGTTTTTCACATGCATTCCGGACTACGAACGCCAGCAGCGGGCACGCAATCGCGATTGGAAGCCAACTTTCGAACGAAGGGGCTGAGGGTGGCCGGCACCTTAGTCAAGTGATGGCTAATATAATGGACCGCTTCATCCAATCGATGGACGAAGCCCATCAAGGGCCGGTGCTATTTTGATGCATGTCGCGAGCTTACTTATCCCCGAGCCACCTTGCTTTCGCTATCCTCGCGATCAGCGTCAGCTATGCCGAAGCCGCGGACCGTAAGGTCGAAACCGCGACGCTCGATACGTACGCCAATTCGAAGAATCTGCCGGTTTGCACCGCGTCAAGCTCACTCTTCGACGTCCTCGGTGATAAGTGTTTTCTCGTCAAAGGTTCGATGATCTACGGCGACATCGCCGAACTATCCCAGATAGTCACTTTTAGTCGGTAGCCGGCGAAGGTCATGGTTATGCTGCCAGATGGTCCGCGGCACGCCGTCAGTGCGCACGGGGCGGGCAGTTTGCTCCAGTGTCCGGAATTCCGATTTGGAGGCCGCCATTGCACAGCTGCCCTGCGACATGCGAGTTTGTCAACCAAATGGCTCATCATGGAGTCTCGTCATGTCCATTCGCCGGATTGCGTTGACCTCGGCAGCGGTCACGCTTGCCTTCACAATCCTCGCCCAGGCCAGGCCGGACACCCGCGCCATGACCTGCCAACAGACGCAGGCGCTAATCCAGAGCCAAGGCTCGGCGGTGCTGACCACCGGCCCGAACACCTATGCCCTCTACGTCCGCCGGTACAGCAATGCGTGCGACTGGTCGTTAATCCCAGCGGTAGGGTTTGTGCCGACGCGCGATGGCCAGTGCTTGGTTCATCGATGCGCAGAGCCGCTCTACACTCCTCCCGGCTGACGGTGACGACCATAGCTATTCTGCCGCGCTCTTCGGTAGGAAGCGTAGGAAGCCTTGCCTATGCGAGGTCTGACCTGCACGATTTAGGTGACTTAGTGATTTAGGCGACTCGGGGGAACGTGGGTGGCTAAGATTTGGATGGTGATATTTCTATGCCCATCGGCGGATGCCAATCCGACGGCAAGTCCAAAACAGTGGCGTGGCTACAGCAGCAGGGCATGGACGAAGGCTCCGCTACATTACTCGCGAGTAACAAGCCGGCGCTTCGCCAATACCTCATGAATAGATCAATGGCTCCTCAGGACGACGCCTATTGCCGATCGCTTGGCGCGCGAGTCGGAACGGATGCCTATGTGCAATGTCGCACGAGCATATCCGCCAATCGGCCGGTAAACGAGCCGCCGCCGCGTCCCAAGCCGGTCACGTGCACGTCGAATGTAGTGCTAGGTGCGGTAAGAACTACATGCCTGTGAGTCCGCGCTTCGATGGAGAGCAGTTGAATGTCCCGACACTACCTTTTTCCCAATGAAGGGGAGCCTCTGCGCATGTCGCTCCGGCTAGTCGAAGGCCTAATATTCGGCAAGGATACTCTGCCCCAATATGCCGGCACCAGGCAGCGGGTTCTATCTGCAACTTTAGAATTCGACGAGGCTAAAAAGCCAACACGCATTCTGAGAACCGAACCTTCAGTTTGGGTGTTCGACCAAGATGGTGGCATCCGGCAAGGCTTGCATGAAGCGTTAGCTCTCACGATGGATATCTTACCAACTCCCGCGCGGGACGGTACGGTTGTTGAACTGCGGCCCCGCACAAAAAAGCAGAAATTGGAGAAAGAGTTTCGCTGGGAGCCGGGCAAGGCTGAGATCGATCGCGTAATTTCCGACATCTGGCCGAAAGGCAAGGCGGATCGACTGAAAGCCGCAGAGGGTGTCGCGAAACGAAAGCCACCTCTGACCTACGATGCGAGCCGAGCATTAGATGAAGCCTCGGAGGGATTCTGGAAGATCGAACACGCCATAGAGCGCCTGAAGGAACCGAGCTTAAAAGGATTTGCGTTCGGGGCCAGGCAACGCTCGGAAGCGAATCCCGAGGAGGGATCCCTATTCCGCGCCATCGCAGAAATGGCCGAACGCCGCTTGGAAATCCTGCGGCGCCGACGTGTCGGAAAGGGCGCCTGGTACGCCTTGGTGGACGTGACCAGATGGGATGATGGCGTCGGCACAAGCATCTCCAATCATCATGAGCGGTGCGAAGGAAAGGCTGCTGCTATAGCTGCTGCGCGACGACTTCTGGCTGCGCACGCGGATAAATTCGCGGAAGACATCACGGTCGAAGCGGAGGTGCTGACCGATTTGGAGTGGCAAGATCGGCGCCGTGATTTCGACCTCGATTAGGGGGTGACACCAAGCTTTTTTAGCCGCGCCCCCGTCCCGTCTCCATTTGTAATCTCGACGTGCTTCGCGGCAAAGGCCGCGACCATTTTAGCTTTCGAATCCTCTCTCACCGTCTCACCCTTCTCGAATAGGTGAACGGTCGAGAACGCGATTCCTGCGTGTTCTGCCAGATCGCGAACTGACCACTTCAGGATTCCGCGTGCCGCCCGGCATGCTTCCGGCGTTAGCTGTGCCATTCCAAATTCTCACTACAATCGTATTGACTTCGCAGTCGGTCCTTTCTAAATACACATGTAGTGAGTTTTGCGCAAGGGATAGGCGCCATGTTCAACCGCTCGGAAATTCTGAAAGCAGCCTGGGCGAAGTGGAATGCCCACTTTGCGGCCCGTCCGCATCTGGCGCGCAAGCTCAACCGGGCCGACTTCGGTTTCTATCTCGCGGCAGCTTGGCGGGAGGCGAAGGCGGCGCAGATGACCGCGCCAGAGCGCCGCGCTGATCGTATTGCGGTTGAGATTGACCGCCTCAAGTATCAGTCGTTCCACGTCAACATTGAACCCCGCCGCCGTCAACTCGAAACGGAACTAGCAGCCCTCGCCGGATAGCCCGGCACAATGTTCAACATAGGGAGAATGACAATGCCGAACACCAATGTTCGGGCAGCCGCCGAAGGTTTGCCCGCGATCAATCGCCGCCGCATGCTACTCGGGCTCGCGGCTGCTTCAACCGCTGCCGCCGCCATCACTGCGGCGTCGGCCGCTGGCTGCGCATCTGTCGAAAACCCGGAACTGGTCCGACTCGGCAATCGACTGCCGGAAGCCGCGGCCGAATATCGCGCGGCGCTCGAAGAAATCGAATGGATCGCCGCGGAATGGAAACACCGCTGGCCGGTTGCCCCCGACGAAATCACGTTAGCTCGTGGGAGCTATACGGACGCGGAGCGCGACATCGTGGGACGGCTTCTGAAGCGTCCGGGGGAAGAGCAAGCCCGCTGTGTCCGCGATGTCGAAAACCTCACGGCCATACTGGGTTGGGACCGCCCGCTGCGAAAGAACGCGAGTGAGGGTATGCGAGCCAGGCGGGCGGACTGGCTCGTTCGCCGCAAGCACGAACTGAAACTCGGCAAGGCGTATCACGCCGAAACCGCCCGCCTCCGAAAGGCTTCCGGGATTGAACTGGCGAAGGCGAGGGCGGCGGCTGCGAAGAAGTCACTTTCAGATCTGGTGACCGCTATCATGGAGCAGCCGGGAACGACCATGGAGGGGATGCTGATCAAGGCGCAGGCGGTCGCCACCTTCAACAAGGCGATTGCGCGCAAATATCCCTTCGAAGCCGAACTTTGGGCAGCGCAGCTGGCGGCGTCGGTTCTCCAGTTGGCTTCCGCAGGGGACGCATCAGCATGAGCGCCGGCGTCAAGACAAAGGCGCTGGCTGCATTCGTGCAGCAGTGCCTTGATCCGCTGCCCGATGCCGTCCTCATCGACACGCACCACAATCAGCTCATGCGTCAGGCGCGCCGCCTACCTTGGCGCAAGGCTGATGCTGTCACCAGCCTGGCAAGAGCGGAAACGGCTTACTGGCAAGAGAAAAGCATTCACGCGATGTACGTCCTAGAGGACGAGGATCGATCTAGCGCCTATTCTGACAAACGGATGATCAGCGTCGACAGGAGCCGGCAGGCTGTGGCCGATCAAATCCGAGTTCCAGCGCCCGATCTCCTGGCTGTCCAATGGAAACGAGAAGCCGCAAAGGACCGATACCTGCCGATCAGTGCGGATGAAGTCGCCAAGCTCATCGCGGCGGACGAGGCGTTTCTTGCAGCGCATCCGATTACGAAGCAACCCCGTAGAAAACGCCGGTTGGGCGACCATCACTGAACCCCGGCAAAAACTGCCTAAGCCCGCCGCTGCCTCACGGTGGCGGGCTTTTCATTTAGCGGGATAGCGGCCAAATCTTAGGCCTTTTGAACCTTTTGAGTGTTTCCCGTAGGGCCGTTGCAAAAATTCGCCACCTGCACCGCTATCAGAACGGCCCGTTGCTATAGCGTGGTAATCGCGGCCATTACCCCCTATTCGGGATGTAATCTCGCGCATGCTCCCGAGCGGGAGTTAGTTCAAAAAGCTTTATAAGAGCCAATGGCTTAGGCCAATTTAGTTAACAGGTTTCCGGTTAATAGGTCGCTTGGCCGCAGCGCATCGAGGACCACTTCGTAGACACTCCCTGTCTTCCTCGATCTCGACTTCGCCGATACCTACAGCTGCTTACTGCCGGTCCGGGCGATAGACGAGGAAAGCGAAACGGACGGCAGCGCGTAGACTGGGACGCGACCTCTATGCAGAAGACCCGCCGCTACATTTGCGAAGCGACGGGCCTCCGCCCCATTCCCCCATACCTGACCAGGCAACTGCCGTGCCAGACTTATTGACCCATCGCGGGACACCTTATGGCTTCTGCGCAGGCCTGGATGTTGCAACAAGGATATGCCAGTCGGACCAGGCTCGGCTGTGGGAATTCCCACACCGGGGAAAACATTGGAAAAATCCGCTCCCAGTTTTGCTTTCCATGGGCAACCCATCACTCCCGTTTCCCTGCCGTGCACGCCGCAGCCTGAATTTCATTCGAGCAGTCGGCCAGACTTTGCCTCGCCCCAAATGTCGAAGCTGGCCAGCGTCGTCTGACCGCCTCATGGAAACTGTCAGGGTGTCTAAAATAGATGGTGAGTAGGTGGCTGCTGGACAGAAATCCGCAGTCGCGAGCCGCCCCGCAAGGTCTGGTCGACCAGGGGCTCGCTGTCCGTCGCTTTGGCCAAGGTTTTGGTGATGTCACATCGCGCGCGAAAGGATCTGGACTTTCCGCAAGTCTGCCCGAAAGTCAGGGCCTGGAGCAACAATATTATTTCGGGGCTGAAAATGCGTCTGGGGGTGCCCCTGCGGTGCCCCGGATGATCTTCGCGGATGCGGGCAAAACCGGCCATCAACTAAGCAATTGATTTTGCGAAGAGAAAACTGGTGCCGCTTAGGTGACTCGAACACCTGACCCCATCATTACGAATGATGTGCTCTACCAACTGAGCTAAAGCGGCCCGGGAAGCCAAGGCCTCCAAGATGCGCTGGGTGATAGACGCAACCCGCCACAAATTCAAGATGGGACTTGGCAATTCGTGTCGGCTCATCCCGGGCCTATAAGCGACCGCCGCACCGGTTGACCATGCGGTTGCGCGAAGCCTCAACGCCAGGTTGTGCGACGTCGCGTTGGCGCTGCATCGGGAAACCGGCGAAAAATGTTGATTCCTTTACCGAAAACCGCCGAAATCGGCTTTGGATGCATCGCCAAGGCAGAATGCGGCCGCTGGCCCGTTGATTGATCGGTCGCCTGCGGCTAACGATCATGACAACATGACCGTACGTGCAGAGGGGTCCCCGTTGGACGCGATCGAAAAAGCGATCCGGAATGCCTTCGAGAAAGGCAATGCCGAAGACCGCGCGTTTCGCGAGCGGGTCTACCGATCGGCCTTCGCCGCGCTTGATCGCGCCCTGCAGGCCAACCCGAACGTGACGGTGGAAGTCGCCATCAAGCGCCGCAAGGCGGTGCAGGCCAAGATAACCGAAATCGAATCCGAATTCCTGCCGGCGGTTCCCGCTGTCGGCCGGCCGACCGATGACGACGCTGCAGCACCGGCTGTGGAGCAGCCGCCTGGCAGCGAAGCCGATGCCGATGCCGAACCCCAGGCCGATGCCGAACCGGATGCCGGCGCCGACGCTGAACCGGCGCCGCCGCCTGAGGTCATTGTTGACGGTCCGGCGGAGTCTCCTGCATCGGTCGCGCCTCTTGCTTCCGACGCCCCCCCAGCTTCCTATGCGCCGCGCTCGCGCGTCTTGCCGGTCGTTCCCGACATCATGCCCGAAGCGGCTTTTCCCGATGCGCCGGAGGTCGACTTGTCGTCCCCCCAATCGGCCGGGGACGGCGACGCAGAGGTGATGCCCGACCGCGACGACAGGCGGGTGAAAGGTCCCCGCCTGCCTCTCACCGCGATCTTCCTCGGCGTGACGCTGCTTGCAGCCGCTGGCATCGGCCTCTATTTCGCTGCCCAGACCGGCGTCTTCAAGTCGGCGGCCGAACTCGACACCGCCCCGCCGCAAACGCCACCGACGGTGGAAGACGATGATTTCACGCCGCCAGGCGACACGGCCCCGCCGCTGAACGCCGGCGAGGCGGATGAGGCGCGCGACTGGATCAATGTGTTTTCACCGAGCGACCCGACGCTTGTCAGCGCGCCTTCGGATGCCAAGGCCGAAGCCATGCAGGACGACAGCGGTTCCTTCCTGCGCATCCGGTCGGGCGCCTCCGGTTCGGCGATCAGCTTCGACGTCGAGCAAGGCGTCTTGGACAAACTCGCCGGCAAGCACGCCACGTTCGACATCATCGCCCGCTCCGAGGAGGGCCAGGAGACGCAGATCTCCGTCGACTGCAATTTCGGCGAACTCGGCGACTGCGGCCGCAAGCGCTACGCGGTCGGCCACGAGCGCAACGAATACCTCTTCGATGTGCGGTTTCCCGACAAGCGTCCGGGCGCTGCCGGCACCATCGCCATCAATTCCGACTTCGACAAGCAGGGCAAGTCGGTCGACATCTACGAGATCCGCGTCGCGATTGTTCCTTGAGCCTCAACGCATCGGCCCGAAAATCGGAATCGATTTTCGGAAAGCACGATGCGTAGATTATAACTGTTAGATCGTACTTTGTGCGTCCAATTGGACGCACGTCGCTCTAACTATCGAGCAGCGCCTGCAGCGTCTCGATGCGGTCGGCTTCGGCCGCCGGCTTGTCCCAGCGCAGCCGTGAAATGCGCGGAAAGCGCATGGCGACACCGGATTTGTGCCGTGTCGAGCGGTTAAGCCCTTCGAACGCCACCTCCAGCACCAGGCCTTGTCTGCGGTCGGCCCGCACCGAGCGGACCGGGCCGAAGCGCTCGATCGTGTTGTCGCGGACATATTTGTCGATCTGCCTCAGTTCCTCGTCGGTGAAACCGAAATAGGCTTTCCCCACCGGCACCAGTTCCTCCGATCCTTCCGGGCCGGACCACACGCCAAACGTGTAGTCGGAATAGAAACTCGAACGCTTGCCGTGGCCGCGCTGGGCATACATCAGCACGGCGTCGATTGTGTGCGGATCGCGCTTCCATTTGAACCATGGGCCTTTCGGCCGGCCGGTGAGATAGGGCGAATCCCAGCGCTTCAGCATCACGCCTTCGATGACCGGATGCAGCGGCTTGCGGCGCAATTCCTCCAGCGCCTGCCAGTCGGTGAATTCGACAAGCGGCGAAAGATCGAAGCGGCTCGGATCGAGCGTCTGCACGAAGCCTTCGAGGCGGCCGCGCCGCTCGCGGAAAGGGTGCGTGCGCAAGTCCTCGTCGCCGATCTGAAGCACGTCGTAGCAGCGCATGAAGGCCGGGTATTGCTGCTGGATCTTCGGTGTCACGCTCTTGCGGTTCAGCCGCTGCTGCAGGTCCGAGAACGTGCCGGTCGCCTGCCGGGGATCGCCGACCAGAAGCTCGCCGTCGAGGGTGGCGGAGAAATCCATCGCCTCTGCGAGGTCAGGAAAAGCCCGGGAGACATCGTCGCCGGTGCGCGAGTAGAGCCGGCGAACACCGCCTTCCGATACCGCCTGGACGCGGATGCCGTCCCATTTCCACTCGGCGGCATAGTCGGCCGGATCGAGCTTTTCGAGGTCGCCGTCACCGATCGGGTTGGACAGCATCACCGGCCGGAACAGCGCCAGCGCTGTCTTTTTGGGTTTTTCTGCCTTGCCCTCCAGCCAGGCGAACAGCTCGGCATAGGGCGGTATCAGCCCATGCCAGAGTTCTTCAATCTCAGCGATGTCGACCTTGCCGAGATCGGCCAGCGCCTGCTTGGCCAATCGCGCCGAAACGCCGATGCGCAGGCCGCCGGTGACCAGCTTGATGACGGCGAAGCGCGCCGAGATGCTGGCGCTGTCGAGCAGCCGGGCCAGCACCTTCGGCCCGTCGGAACGGCTCGCCGCCTGCAATTTCGCGACGACCTCGGCGAGCGTCGGCTCATGGTTGGCGATATCCGCCGGTGATTGCGGCCAGACCAGCGACACGGTCTCCGCCAGGTCGCCGACATAGTCGTAGGAATAGCCGAACAGCACCGGGTCCATGCGCTGCATGACCAGCGCGCGCAGCATCGCCGGCTTGACCGCCGCGATGGTCAGGTCGCCGGTGATGGCAGCCAGCGCCAGGCCGCGATCCGGATCCTCGACGCTGCGGAAATAATCGCTCAGCAGCGTCAGCTTGCCGTTGCGCGACGGCGTCAGCACGAGGCGGTCGAGGAGTTCGGCGAAGCGGTTCATGATGCGGGCCGCGCCAATGGGCCAGCCTTGCGTTCTGTCGCGCCGCCGTGAAGCGCTACATCGGCCGTGACCACCATCAATCGCCCTCATCCTCATAGCCGACGAGATGCAGCGGCCTGGAAGCGATGCCTTCGAGTTCGCACCAGCGCACCAGGGCCTCCTCGCGGCCATGCGTCACCCAGATTTCCTCCGCGCCGGTTTCCCTTATCGTGGCGGTCAGTTCGTCCCAGTCGGCATGGTCGGAAATGATCAGCGGCAGCTCGACGCCGCCCTGCTTGGCGCGCTGGCGGATGCGCATCCAGCCGGAGGCAAAGCACGAGATCGGATCGGGAAAGCGCCGCGCCCAGCGGTCGGCGAACGCCGATGGCGGGCCGACGACGATGGCGCCGGTGAAATCCTCCTTGCCACTGCTTTCGACGGTCGCCGGCTCCAGCGCCCCGAGCTCGATGCCCTGGCTCTGATAGTAGTCGCTGAGCTTGGCCAGCGCGCCGTGGATATAGATCGGCCTGTCGTAGCCGGCGTCGCGCAGCAAGCGCATGACGCGCTGCGCCTTGCCGAGCGCATAGGCGCCGACCAGATGCGCGCGTTCGGGAAACTGCGCCGTCGATTTCAGCAGGCGGGCGATCTCTTCGGTATCGGGCGGATGACGGAACACCGGCAGGCCGAAAGTCGCCTCGGTGATGAACACGTCGCACTTGACCGGTTCGAACGGCTCGCAAGTCGCGTCCCTCTGGCGCTTGTAGTCGCCCGAAGCGACGATGCATGAGCGCTGATGCACGACCTCGATCTGCGCCGAGCCCAGCACATGGCCGGCCGGATGGAAGGTTACGGTGACGCCGTTCAGCGCAATCGCCTCGCCAAGTGCTGCCGCTTGCGTCGTCCCGGCAAAACCCTCGCCGTAGCGCAGCCGCATGATGTCCAGCGTCTGTTGTGTAGCCAGCACCGAGCGGTGGCCGGAACGGGCATGGTCGGAATGGCCGTGTGTGATCAGCGCCCGGCTGACCGGCCGCACCGGATCGATGAAGAAATCGCCGGGCGGGCAATAAAGGCCCTCGGACCGAGGGTGAAGCAGGTCGCTGGCGCGCATGGCTCCAAGATAGTTGCTAATTCCGGCGCGGGAAGCCTGTTGCAAGTGACTGCTGACTCGGCATACAGGCAACTGCCGGCGGGATCTCCATCACGAAATCGCATTAGGCCTTGTCCGGCGACCCTTTTCGTTCACCTGCGCCACACGTGGCGGCGGCTGCGAAAAAGTCCGATTCGCGTGCCCGAATGGGCAGGACACTGACACGGAGGACGTTGCATGCGGAACTTGGTGGTCTTGGCATCTTGCCTGGCAATAGCCGGTTGCGTCGGCACCTCGATTGCCGAGCGACAGGACGCGAATGTCCAGTCCTCTCTGCAATATGACAGCGTGCCTTGCGATCAATTGCTGGCGCAACGAAACCGGCTGGCGCAGCAATACCGCCTTCCACTGGATGCCAAGCCGTCCTTCTCCGATCCCGGGGTGGGCCTCGGCCCGTTCACGCCGGACGCCCGTTCCAAGGCCCAGCGCGACGTCGAACAGGCAATCGGCCGGATCGACGCCATGAACCGGTCGATCGCCCGCCGCGAATGTGGCAAGCCAGGTTAATAGCCCGCGTTGCGATCGACGACGTTCTCGAGCTTCTCGCCGCGCTCGAAGGCGGCCATCTGGCGCAGCATGATCGGCACCAGATGCACGGGATCGGAGGTCGCCGCCGCATGCGGCGTCACGAAGACCTTTGGGTGGCTCCATAGCCGGCTGGTCTTCGGCAGCGGCTCGACCTCGAACACGTCGAGGCTTGCTTCCTTGAGTGTGCCGTCCTCCAGCGCACGCAGAATGTCGGCGTCCTTCTGCAACTTGCCGCGCCCGGCATTGATCAGCACCGAGCCGCCTAGGCCGTTGCGTTTCCTCAACTCCTTCAGCACGCCATAGTTGATGATGCCATGCGTCTGCGCAGTGAGCGGCAAAAGCACCACCAGAATGTCGGTGGCGTTGAGGAAGGGGATCAATCCGGCCTCACCCGCATAGGTTGCAACGCCGTCCATCGGCCGCTCGCTGCGCGACCAGCCATTGACCGCAAAGCCGAGCGACAAAAGCACCGACGCTGCCGCGCGGCCAAGCGTGCCGAGCCCCATGATGCCGACGGAGATGTCGCCGGCCGGCCGCTGCGGCGGCTCGTGCCAGATCTTCTTTTGCTGCTGCGACCGGTAGAGCATGCCCTGGCGATGGTGATCGAGCACCCGCCAGACGACATATTCAGTCATGTAGTGGGTCAAATTGTCGGCCACGACCTTGACGATCGGCACGTCGGGCAAGGTGGGATCGGCGAAGATGTGGTCGACGCCGGCGCCGATCGAAAAGACAACGCGCAGATTGGGCAGCGACGACAGAAGGTTCGGCCGCTGCTTCCAAACCACCGCATAGGTGATTGAAGGATCGCTGGCGCCTTCCGGCTCGAGCGCCACCTCGCGTTCGGTCGATAAGAGTTCGCGCCAACGGCCTGGATGGATACCGGCGAGGGCAAGCAGGACGCGGCCTTTTTCCATGGCGGGTTCGTTTTCCTTTATGCGGGTACAGGCTACTCGCTGACGATGCCGACCGGCGCCGTTTCGATCCTGAATGCGGCCGAGATCAGCGCCTTGGTATAGTCGGTCTGCGGCCGTTCGAAAATCTGTTCGGACGGGCCGGCTTCGACGATCCTGCCATTGCGCATGACGATGACGTCGTTGGCAAGCGCACGGATGACCTTCAGATCGTGGCTGATGAACAGATAGGCGAGGTCGTGCTTCGCCTGCAGGCTGCGCAGGAGGTCGACCACCTGCGCCTGGACGCTCATGTCGAGCGCCGAGGTCGGCTCGTCCAGCATGACGAAGCGCGGGTTGAGCACCATGGCGCGGGCGATGGCGATACGCTGGCGTTGGCCGCCGGAAAACTCGTGCGGGTAGCGATTGCGCGTGGCGGGATCGAGGCCGACTTCCCCGAGCACATCGACAATGCGCTTGTCGCGCTCATCGGGCGACAGTTTTGGCTCGTGGATCTTCAGCCCTTCCTCGATGATCTCGGAGACCGACATGCGCGGGCTCAACGACCCGAACGGATCCTGGAAGACGATCTGCAGTTCGCGCCGCAGCGGCCGCATGGCGTTGAATGACAGCTCGTTGATGTCGCGCCCGTTGAACTGGATGGTCCCGGTCGACGAGATCATCCTGGCCAGCGCCAGGCCGAGCGTCGTCTTGCCCGAGCCGGATTCGCCGACGACGCCGAGCGTCTGGCCGGCGCGCACAGTGACGTCGATGCCGTCGACCGCCTTCACATTGTCGACGGTGCGCCGGAAAAAGCCTTTCTTGATCGGAAACCAGACTTTTATGTCCTGGCCGGTCATCACTGGCCTGGCGGCCGCGTTGGCGGCGGGCGGCTTGCCCTTCGGTTCGGCGGCAAGCAGATGCCGCGTATAGCTGTGCTGCGGCTTGGCGAAGATTTCCTTCGTCGGCCCGGTCTCGACGATCTTGCCCTTGGTCATCACGCAGACCCGGTCGGCGATCTTTCTGACGATGCCGAGATCGTGGGTGATGAACAGCATCGACATGCCTTTGCGGCTCTTCAACTCCGCCAGCAGTTCGAGGATCTGCGCCTGCACGGTGACGTCGAGCGCTGTCGTCGGCTCGTCGGCGATCAGCAGTTCCGGCTCGTTGGCCAGCGCCATGGCGATCATGACGCGCTGGCGCTGGCCGCCGGAAAGCTGGTGCGGATAAGCGTCGAGCCGCTTCTCCGGCTCGCGGATGCCGACCTCGTTGAGCAACTCCAGGGTGCGCGCCTTGGCTTGGCGGTCACCCAGGCCCTGGTGCAGCGTCAGCACCTCGACGATCTGCTGCTCGATCGTGTGCAGCGGGTTGAGCGAGGTCATCGGCTCCTGAAAGATCATGGTGATCTTGTTGCCGCGCACGCGGCGCAATGCCTTCTCGTCGGCAGCGAGCAGATCGGCGCCCTGGAACAGGATCTTTCCCGACGGATGGCTGGCGGCCGGATAGGGCAGCAGCTTCAGCACCGACAGCGCCGAGACCGACTTGCCGGAGCCGGATTCACCGACCAGCGCCACCGTCTCGCCCTTGGCGATGTCGAAGGAGATGTGGTCGACGGCCATCGACTGGCGGCCTTCCTGCGCGAAGGCGACACTGAGGTCGCGCACCGAAAGGAGAGGGGCTTCGCTCATCTGAACGTCTTGCGCGGATCGAAGGCGTCGCGGGTCGCTTCGCCGACGAAGACCAGCAGCGACAGCATCAGCGAGATGACGACGAAGCCGGAAATGCCCAGCCATGGCGCGTTGAGGTTGCGCTGCGCCTGCTTGAGGAGCTCGCCCAGCGAGGCCGAGCCGGGCGGCAGGCCGAAGCCAAGGTAGTCGAGCGAGGTCAGCGTCGAGATCGAGCCGCTGAGCAGGAAGGGCAGGAAGGTCAGCGTCGCCACCATGGCGTTGGGCAACAGATGCCGGAACATGATAGTACCGTTGGGTACGCCCAGCGCGCGAGCGGCGTTGACATATTCGAAGTTGCGGGCGCGCAGGAACTCGGCCCGCACCACGCCGACCAGCGCCACCCAGGAGAACAGCAGCATCAGCCCGAGCAGGATGAAGAAGCCGGGCGGCAGGATGGCGGCGACGATGAGGAGCAGATAAAGCACCGGGATCGCCGACCAGATTTCTATGAAGCGCTGGAACAGAAGGTCGGTCCAGCCGCCGAAATAACCCTGCAATGCGCCGGCCGTCACGCCGATCACCGCCGAGCCGGCGGTGAGGATAAGGCCGAACAGCACCGAGACCCTGAATCCGTAGATGACGCGCGCCAGCACGTCGCGCGCCTGGTCGTCGGTGCCCAGCCAGTTCCAGTTGCCGACGACGCAATTGGGGTCGGCGGCGCCTTGCGGATACTGATTGCAACGTGTCTTGGTGTCATATAGCCAAGACGGCTTGGTTGGTGCGGCCTCGGGAATGGCGTTGTTGACGGTCCGGTAGGAGTAGCGGACGGGTGGCCAGATCATCCAGCCATGGGCATTGATCTCGTCCTGGATGACCGGGTCGCGGTAGTCGGTGACCGCATAAAAGCCGCCGAACTTCTCCTCGGGATAAGCGACCACGACCGGAAACAGGATTTCGCCCTTGTAGGAGACGAGGACCGGCTTGTCGTTGGCGATCCATTCGGAAAACAGCGACAGCACGAAAAGCACGAGGAATATCCACAACGACCAGTAGCCGCGCCGGTTGGCCTTGAAATTCTGCAGCCGCCGCTGGTTGAGCGGCGACAGCCAGGGCCGTGCGATCCGCTCCGGCGCCGTTTCGGCTGCGGCCCCGGCCATCAGACGTCCCTCCGCTCGAAGTCGATGCGCGGGTCGACCCAGGTATAGATCAGGTCGGACAGCAGCCCGACGATCAGGCCAAGCAGCGAGAAGATGTAGAGATTGGCGAACACCACCGGATAGTCGCGCTCGACCACCGACCTGAAACCGAGCAGGCCGAGGCCATCGAGCGAAAAGATGTTCTCGATCAGCAGCGAGCCGGTGAAGAAGGCCGAGATGAACGCGCCGGGAAAGCCGGCGACGACGATCAGCATGGCGTTGCGGAAGACGTGGCCGTAGAGAACCTTCCGTTCCGACAGGCCCTTGGCGCGCGCGGTCACCACATACTGCTTGCGGATTTCCTCGAGGAACGAATTCTTGGTCAGCAGCGTCGTGGTGGCGAAGGCCGACAGCACCAGCGCCGTCAGCGGCAAGGTCATGTGCCAGAGATAGTCGACGATCTTCGCCGGCCAGGACAGCTGGTCCCAATTGTCGGAGGTGATGCCGCGCAGCGGAAACCAGTCGTAGAACGATCCACCGGCAAACAGCACCATCAGCAGGATGCCGAACAGGAAGCCCGGGATGGCGTAGCCGACAATGACGACGCCGCTGGTCCATACGTCGAATGCCGAGCCATCCTTGACTGCCTTGCGGATGCCGAGCGGGATCGAGATCAGGTATGACAGCAGCGTGATCCACAGCCCGATCGAGATCGACACCGGCATCTTCTCCAGGATCAGATCGATCACCGAGATGTCGCGGAAATAGCTGTCGCCGAAATCGAACCGGATGTAGTTCCACAGCATCATGCCGAAGCGCTCGAGCGGTGGCTTGTCGAAGCCGAACTGCTTTTCCAGCTTGGCGATGAACTCGGGGTCGAGCCCTTGCGCGCCGCGATATCTCGAACCGGCTTCGCCAGCCACGTCGAAATTGCTGCCGCCGGCGTCACCACCGCCGCCACCAAGGCGATCGCTGCCGCCCTGGTTGGTCAGCCGGGCGATGACCTGCTCCACCGGCCCGCCCGGCGCGAACTGGATGACGGCGAACGACACCGCCATGATGCCGAACAGGGTCGGGATCATCAGCAGGATGCGGCGCAGGATATAGGCGCCCATCAGTTTTTACCCTCCCCCTTGTGGGGAGGGTCGATCCGCGAAGCGGAGCGGGGTGGGGGTGCTTTCAAGTCAATGCATGCGCCGGCACCCCCACCCCCGTTCGCCATCCGCGCAGTGCGCGGACTGCTCACCGACCCTCCCCACAAGGGGGAGGGTGAAGTGCTGCGCAACATCTCACCCTTTGCCAATCTTTGCCGCCTTGTCCTTGTCGAACCACCACAGCGCCTCGACCGGAAAGCCGAAATCGGGCTTCTGCTCGGGGAAGCCGAACATGTCCCAATAGGCGACTCGGTGATTCGCGAGATAATATGTTGGAATCCAGTCTAGCCGCGCGCGCAAGACCCGATCGAGCGCTTTCAGCGCCGTGATCAGTTCGAGCCGGCTCTGCGCCTTGCCGGCTGCCTCGATCAGTGCATCGATGGCCTTGCTTTCCGTGCCGGGATAATTTCGCATCCCCGGCGTTTTCGCCATCCGCGAATCGTAGAGTATCTCCAGGCCGTCGGCAGTCGGCGTCGCCCCGATCGACCAGGCGAGCAGGGTGAAATCGAAATCGAAATTGCTCTGCCGCTGTTCATATTGCGTCGAATCGACCTGCCGGATTGAAGCGTCGATGCCGATCGTTTTCATGTTCTCCGCCCACGGCGACAAAAGCCGAACGATGCCGTCGTCCTCGGCCAGCATTTCCACCCGCAGTCGCTCGCCCTGTTCATTGACGACGAAATTGCCCGCCCGCTTCCAGCCGGCTTCGGCAAGCAGTCTCGAAGCCGCGCGCAGCAGCTTGCGGTCGTGGCCTGAACCGTCGGAGACAGGCTGCATCACCGCTTCGCCGAAAGTTTCCGGCGGCAACTCGGCTCGAAACAGCTCAAGCAGGGCCAATTCCTCGGGCGAGGGCAGGCCCTCGGCCTTGTAATCTGACCGCTCGAAATTCGATTGCGAGCGCTCGTAGGCGCCGTAAAACAGAACCCGCTTGGTCCATTCGAAATCGAAGCAATTGGCGATCGCGCGTCTGACGCGCACATCGCGGAATTGCGCACGACGCTGGTTCAGCGCGACAGCCTGCATGGATGGCGTTTTCTCGCCGGGAAATTCGCGTTTGACGACCCGGCCGTCCTTCAGTGCCGGAAAGTCGTAACCAGTCGCCCATACCCGCGAGGTAAATTCCTCGCGAAAATGCGTGTCCCCCTTCTTCAGGGCTTCAAACGCTGCCTGGCGATTGATGTAAAAATCGATACGGATGCGGTCGAAATTATAGACGCCGCGGTTCACGGCCAGATCCCTGCCCCAATAGTCGGCGACGCGCTCATATTCGACGGTCTGTCCGGCCGCCACGCGCCCTATTTTGTAAGGTCCGGAGCCGAGCGGCGGTGTCATCGTCGAGGCATCGAAATCACTGACCGTATAAAAGGCTTTGGACACGATCGGCATGGCGACGATCGCAAGGATATTCTGCGCCGACTGCTTCCCGTTGAAGGTAAGATTGACGGTAACCGGATCGACGGCGGCCGCGTCCGTCATATTTCGCAACGCCTGGGAAAGGTTCGGATGCCCCTTGGCCTTGTAAAGCTTCAATGCGAAGGCGACGTCCTCCGCGGTCATTGGCGAGCCGTCGTGGAAGCGTGCTTGCTGTCGCAGGCTGAAGCGGAAGCCATTGCGGTCCGGCGACAAGGTAACCGACTCGGCAAGCCGGCCATAGACCGCATCCGGCTCATCGAGTGCGCTAGCCATCAGCGAATCGAAACAGAGTTCGGTGCGCGGCGGCGATTCCCCTCTCAACACCAGCGAATTCAGCGTGTTGAACGTCAAGAAGCTCTGATTGAAGGTGGAGTTCGGCGGTGCGAAATTCATCTGGCCGCCCTTGGGCGCGTCCGGATTGACATAGTCGAAATGGGTGAAACCTGGGGAATATTTGAGGTCGCCGAAGGCCGACAGACCATGCAGCTTGACCCCCGTCGGGATGGCGGCGAAGGCCCGGCCGGGCAGCAGCGCCGCCGCCGCCGCAGCAGTGCCCAGGGCCAGAAAGTCGCGGCGGGCCAGCGAGACGCGGCGGGGGAGCGCCGCCATCAATTGCCACTCTTGTATTTTGCCGCCAGCGCCTTTTCCTTGTCCGCATCGGTCCACCAGGAATTCTGGTCGACGCCGCTATAGGTCGGTTGCTTTTCCGGGATGCCGAACTTGTTCCAGTAGGCCATCCAGACCACCGACCGATGGTGTTGCGGCACGACATAGTAATTCCACAGCAGCACCCGGTCGAGCGCATGGGTGGCAGCAACCAGATCGTCACGGTCGGTCGCAAAGATGACGCGGTCGACCAGCGCATCGACGACCGGATTCTTGATGCCGGCGTAGTTGCGCGATCCAGGCGTGTCTGCGGACTTGGAACTCCAGAAGTCACGCTGCTCGTTGCCAGGCGAATCCGACTGCCCCAACTGCGATATGGTGACGTCGAAATCGAAATTGTTGAGGCGGTTGATGTATTGGGTCTGGTCGATCAGCCGCAGCGTGGCGTCGACGCCAATCTTGCGCAGATTGGCGATATAGGGACTGGAAAGGACCTGGTCGGTATCGTTCCAGCCGAGGATTTCGAACTTGAACGGCTCGCCTGTCTTGGCATTGACCATCTTGCCGCCCTTGATCACCCAGCCCGCCTTGGCGAAGAGATCGACCGCAGTCTTGAGATACTTGCGTTCCGCCTGCGGCGAATCGTAGACCGGCAGCTTGAATTCCTGGGTGAAGACTTCGGGCGGCAGCTTGTCGCGATATGGCTCAAGGATTTCCAGCTCCTTGCCTTGTGGCAGGCCGCTCGATGCCAGTTCGGTGCCTTGGAAGTAACTGCTGGTACGGGTGTTGGAACCGAAGAACAAGGTACGATTCATGGCCTCGAAGTCGAGCGGGTAAGTCAGCGCGGCGCGCACCAGACGATCCCCAAACAGCGGACGCCTCGTGTTGAGCATGAAGGCCTGCATCGGTTCGGGTGAGGCGGTCTTGAATTCCTGCTTGATAACGTCGCCGGCCTGGACCGCCGGGAAATTATAGGCGGTGTTCCAGCGCCTCGAACTGTTTTCTGGCCTGATGTCATGCAGTCCGCCCTTGGTGAAGGCTTGCCAGGCGGCATTGTCGTCGAGAAAGTAGCTGAAACGCTGCCTGTCGAAATTCTCGCGGCCGATCTTCACCGGCAGTTTGGCAGCCCAGTAGTCCGGAACCCTCTGCCAGATGATTTCAGACCCCGGCTTGAAGCTGGCGATCTTGTAGGCGGCCGAGCCGAGCGGCGGCTCCTGCGTCGGCCTGGTGACGTCGCGTTTCTTGCCGGTGGCGTCGGTACCTTCCCACCAATGCTTCGGCAGCACGACGAGATCGCCGAGAATCTTGGGCAACTCCCGGTTGCCCTTCTGGTCGAAATGGAATTCTACCTCGCGGTCGGAAACCGCGACCGCATCGGTGACATTCTCGAAATAGCGGCTGTACATCGGGCTGTTGGCCTTCAGCACCTGAAACGACCAGATTACATCGTCGGTGGTGATCGGCTTGCCGTCATGCCACTTGGCCCGCGGGTCGAGGCGGTATGTTGCCGACGAATAGTCGTCCGGATGTTTGTAGGCGTCGGCGATCAGCGGATGGCTGACGCTGCCTTCGTCGGTTGCCTGCTCCATCAGCGTGTCGTAGAGCAATCCGCCGCCGAACGGGGCGAATCCAGCCGCGGCGGATCCCTGGACGATATAGGGATTGAAGCTGTCGAACGTGCCAAGCACCACCGAATTCAGCGAGCCGCCCTTCGGCGCGTTCGGATTGACGTAATCATAGTGCTGGAAGTTGTCGCCATATTTGGAGTCGCCGATCAGCGACGAGGTGGTGCGCCATTCGTCCGCCAAGGCTGCCTGCGGGCCGCCGGCGAAAGCCGCCACAACCAGCATCGATCTGAGAAACGTTCGGCCAACCGTCATGCCTTCTCCTCTGTGCGATAGCTGCTAGCGGACAATCTAGTTCATTTGACGCTCATGAAAACCGCGACAGGCAGGCTTTGTCGCCGCACATGCCCTTTTCCAATTGAAAAAGCCGGGCTGAACCCGGCTTTTCTAAGAGTTTGTCCATGAAAATTGCGTTATTGCGCTGGAGCCGGTGCGGGAGCAGCAGGGGCCGGAGCTGGTGCGGCCGGTTCCGCACCCTCGGCCGGCTTGGCCGGTGCTTCACCCTCTGCCGGCTTGGCCGGCGCCGCGCCTTCGGCGGGCGCGGCTGCATTCTCGGCCGAAGCGCCGGGTGTCGGCAGCGGCTTCGGATTGTCCGACAGCGTGCGCAGATAGGCGATGACGTTGGCGCGGTCCTCGTCCTTCGGCAGGCCGGCGAAGCCCATCGCCGTGCCCTTCACCAGCTTCTTCGGCGAAAGCAGAAAGTTGTTGAGGTGGTCGTACGTCCATTTTTCCGCGCCGCCCTTGGAAAACTCTTTCATGCCGGCCGAATAGGCAAAGCCCGCATGCTCGGCGATGGGACGGTCGACGATATCCCAGAGATCAGGGCCGACCTTGTTCGGTCCGCCTTTTTCGCCGGTGTGGCAGGCCTGGCACTTCTTGAACACGGACGCACCCGCCTCGACATTGGCGTTGGCCAGGAGGTCGGCGATCGGCTTGGCTTCGGCGGGGGCTGCCGGGCCGCCCTCGGCAGGCTCCTCGGTCGCCTCGATGGCGTAGCCGGGTTTTTCCGGTGCTGGGGAGGCGAACAGCGCGTCGGATATGATGCCGACCGAGAAGACGACGAACACGGTTCCGAGCAGGCCGCCGATCAGCTTGTTGATTTCGAAAGAGTCCATACGCCCCAGGCTCCCTTTTCCGGCGGACCGATCCGTCCACTCCGTCCGTCGGTAATCGTGAACCACCCCGCGAGGCGGTCAAATCGGGCGGAAACTAGGTCTTTTGCTCTGGCGTTGCAACACCTATAAGGGCGCTTCCAGTGAGACCTTTTGCCACTTTTCCCTTCCTCTTTTTCGGATGCTTCATCACCCGATGTCCACGCTCATCCTCATCCCGGCCCGCATGGCCTCGACGCGCCTGCCGGGCAAGCCGCTGGCCGACATCGCCGGCGTTCCGATGATCGTCCATGTCGCCCGCCGCGCCGCGGAGGCCGGGCTCGGTCGGGTGGTGGTCGCCACCGATACCCAGAGCGTGGCGGAGGCGGTGCGCACGCACGGTTTCGAGGCGGTGATGACGCGCGTCGGCCACGAATCGGGCTCCGACCGCATCTTCGAAGCGCTGGCCACGCTGGATTCCGGGCGCAAGGTCGAAACCATCGTCAATGTGCAGGGCGACCTGCCGACCATCGATCCCGACATCATCAAGGCCGCGCTGAGGCCTTTCGAGGATGCGACGGTCGACATCGCCACGCTTGGCATCGAGATCGTCCGCGACGAGGAGAAGACCAATCCGAATGTCGTCAAGATCGTCGGCTCGCCGCAGTCGGAGACACGGCTGCGGGCGCTCTATTTCACACGCGCCACCGCACCTTGGGGCGAGGGGCCGCTCTATCATCACATCGGCCTCTATGCCTATCGCCGCTCAGCGCTCGAGCGCTTCGTCGCGCTGCAGCCGTCGCCGCTGGAACGGCGCGAGAAGCTCGAGCAGTTGCGGGCGCTGGAGGCCGGCATGCGCATCGATGTCGAGATCGTAAAGTCGGCGCCGTTCGGCGTCGACACGCCGGACGATCTCGAACGCGCCAGAACCGTCCTTTCAACCTGAGACATCTGGACACCTGAGACATTTGGCATGCCTGAAAAAACCAACAGAATAGCCTTCCAGGGCGAGCCGGGCGCCAATTCCGACACCGCCTGCCGCAACATGTTCCCTGATATGGAGCCGTTGCCGTGTCCGACCTTCGAGGATGCTTTCAACGCGGTCGAGACCGGCAAAGCCGACCTCGCCATGATCCCGATCGAGAACACGATTGCCGGGCGCGTCGCCGACATCCATCATCTCCTGCCGGAATCGAAGCTGCACATCGTCGGCGAATATTTCCTGCCGATCCATTTCCAGCTGATGGTTCTGCCGGGCGTCAGGCGCGACCAGATCAAGACCGTGCACAGCCACATCCATGCGCTCGGCCAGTGCCGCAAATATATCCGTAAGAACGGCTGGAAGCCGGTGGTCGCCGGCGACACGGCGGGCGCCGCCAAGCTGGTCGCAGAGCTGAAGGACCGCACCATGGCGGCGCTGGCGCCGGCTCTGGCCTCGACGCTCTATGGGCTCGACATCATCGAGCAGAATGTCGAGGACACCGACAGCAACGTCACCCGCTTCGTCGTGCTGACCAGGAACAGGCAGTGGGCAGAACGTCCCTCGGCCGAGGCCAGGATGATGACGACGTTCATCTTCCGCGTCCGCAACGTGCCGGCCGCGCTCTACAAGGCGATGGGCGGCTTTGCCACCAACGGCATCAACATGACCAAGCTGGAGAGCTACCAGCTCGGCGCGTTCACCGCGACCCTGTTCTATGCCGACATCGAGGGCCATCCCGACGATCCGCTGGTAAAACTCGCGCTCGACGAGTTGGCCTTCTTCTCGCGCGAAATGCGGATTCTGGGCGTCTACCCGGCCAGCCAGTCGCGCGAGCAGTGGAAGGTGGCGGATTAGCGCAGCGCCTTGCCAAGGTGACCGGCTCCGGGCGACATTGCTGCGATGTGGCTCCTGAAACTGACGCTCGCAGTCGCTGGATTGTATGCGGTGGTTGTTGCGGTCGTGTATGTGTTCCAGTCCTGGCTGATCTTTCCGGCCGGCCTTGCGGCTTTCGGACCCGATCTGCCGGCCGGGGCACGCCATGTCGAACTGGCGACTGAGGATGGCGAGCGCGTCGTTCTGGTCCGCCTGCCGGCAACGCAGGCGCCGGCCGAGCCACGGCCGCTGCTGCTGGGGTTCGCTGGCAACGCCTGGAACGCCGACGCACTTGCCCTGATGCTGCACCAGCTATTTCCCGAACATGAGGTCGCTGCGCTGCACTACCGCGGCTATGCGCCGAGCAGCGGAAGCCCGTCGGCCGCGGCCCTGCTCGATGACGCCCGACGCGCCCATGACCAGCTGGCCAGCGATGCCAAAGCCGGCATCGTCGCCATCGGCCTTAGCATCGGCGCTGCGGTTGCGGCCGATCTGGCGACGGCCCGGCCCCTGCGCGGCATCGTCATGGTGACCCCATTCGATTCGCTCAGAGAACTCGCCGCTCACCACTATCCCTGGCTGCCGGTTCGCCTCTTGCTGCGGCACCGCATGGAGGCAGCGGAATCTCTGCGCGACCTCGATGTGCCCACGGCCGTCATCACCGCCGAGAACGACACCATCGTACCTGCGGCGCGTTCGGCGCCCCTGCGCGAGGCTGCCCGCGACCTGCGCAGCCACATCGCCATAGCGGCTGGCCACAACGACCTCTATGACCATCCCGACTTCGCCGGAGCGCTACGTGCCTCCGTCGCGGCGGTCATGAGCGATTGAAAAACAATTCGCAGATGTCGGAATTCCGGCGCGACATTCGTCCTTTGCTTGCCGCAATCGACGAAGGGGAACGACGAGATGAAGGCCTGCCAATGAGCCCCACCATCACCGCCTTTGAACGGTCGCCCGATCGCGGCAGGGGACTGGCGCGCGACATGCGCGTTCGCTGGGCGCTTGAAGAAGTCGGCCTGCCCTACAAGGTTCGTCTTGTTTCGTTCAAAGCGATGAAGGAACCCGCGCATCTCGCGCTTCACCCTTTCGGGCAGATTCCGACCTATGAGGAAGGCGATCTTGCGCTGTTCGAGTCGGGGGCGATCGTGTTCCATATCGCCGAGCGCCATGCGGGCCTGTTGCCAGACGATGCGAATGCCCGGGCGCGCGCAATCTCATGGATGTTTGCCGCGTTAAACACCGTGGAGCCGCCGATCCTTGAACGCCAAATCGCCGTGCTCCTGGAGCGCGACGAGACCTGGCACGAACAGCGCCTGCCTATGGTCGAGGATCGCATCCGTGACCGGCTGGGCGAGCTTTCCGGTCGCCTTGGCGATACCGACTGGCTCGATGGCGCGTTCAGCGCCGGGGACCTGATGATGGTGCACGTGCTACTAAGGTTGAGCGTCTCGGGTATACTCGACGAATATCCGAACCTCTCCGCCTATGTCGCCCGCGGCGAAGCCCGGCCCGCCTACAAGCGTGCTTTCGCCGCTCAACTGGCGATTTTCACAGGCAAGTCACCAACCTAGCTCAGCGGCGCGTAGTCGATCTCCAAAAACGCCGCGACTTCCGGGATCCAGCGGTCGCGGACGAAGGCGACGTGGTAGGGATGGTCGTTGTAGCCGGAATAGGCAGCCTGGTCGGCGAACTCCATCGAGAAGCCGAAACGATAATCGTTCTTCGGGCTGACCTGCCGCAGCTGCTCGAATTTCTCGACGCCCGGTATCGCGGCCAGTATTTTGGCGTCTGCCAGAAATTTTGCCTCCTCGGCCGAGTTCTCCTTGTGCTTCAGCCTGAACACCACTGTATGACGGATCATTTTTGCTTCCCCTGCAGGCTATGCGCTGTCGGCCCAGGCGCGGATGAGGTTGTAGGCGATCGCCCCCTTCGGCGGCGTGACCAGGCCGCCCGGATGCTCGCGGGCCAGCATCGACAGCACCTCGTCGCGAAAGAACCAGCGGCAGTCTTCCAGCTCGTTGAGGTCGGCCTGGATGTCGTCGTTGAGCGGCTCGCCGAAGCAGCCGATCATCAGCGAATAGGGAAACGGCCAGGGCTGGCTGGCGTGGTAGACGACGCGGCCAAGCCGGATACCGGCTTCCTCCAGCGTTTCGCGGCGCACCGCCGCCTCGATCGTCTCGCCAGGTTCGATGAAGCCGGCAAGCGCCGAATACATGCCGGGCGCGAAATGCCGGCCGCGGCCGAGCAGGCATTTTTCACGCGTCGCCGTCAGCATGATCGCCACCGGGTCGGTTCGCGGAAAATGCTCAGTGGCGCAGGCCGGGCAAAGCCGCTTGTAGCCGCCGGCCCGCATCGCGGCTTCAGCGCCGCATTTGCTGCAGAAGCGGTGGCTGGCATGCCAGGCGAGCAGCGCTGCTCCTTGCGCCATCGCGCCGGCCGCCGCCTCGTCGATCAGCCCCTGCATGTAGACCGAGCGATAGTCGATGGCCTTGATGGTATCGGGCAGCTGTTCGGGGTCGATGCCGGCCGGTACGGCGAGCACCGGGCCGCTGTCCGAAAAACCGAGCAGGACGCCACGGTCGAGCGACGCCTCGAGCGGCTGGCTTTCCTCGGCGCCGAACCAGGGGTCGAAGCCGCCACCGCTGAGCTTCAGATAGAGCCGCCCGGCATGCATCAGCAAAAGCCTGGCTGAGGGATCGGCGAGCGCCTTTTCGACGGAATCGTCGGCGCGGTTTTCCGATTGCCGGTCGATCCTATTGCCGGCGAAGCCGACGAACTGGCTCGGCTCGCGCAAGGGCGCGTCAAACAGGCGGAAGCTCATCGGAGACTCAAGGTTCAGGGTGGACACGGGACAGGCTTATAGCGCCGCCTTTATCTTCTGCGCAAACCGGCGCAGGTCCGTGCGCTCGTAGGGCTCGCGCATACCGTGCCCCCACACCGGGCCCGGCCAGCCGGGATCGCCTTCCGAGCGCGCGACGACATGGACATGCAACTGCCGCACGATGTTGCCAAGTGCGCCGCTGTTTATCTTGGTGCAGCCGGTCACGCTTTTCAGCGCCTGTGCCACCATGTTGGTCTCGAAGGTCAGCATCGCCTGGTCGAGCGGCGTCAAATCATGGATTTCCTCCGCGCCCGGCCGCTGCGGCACCAGAAGCAGCCACGGCCAGCGGCGGTCGTTCATCACCCGCAACTCGCACAGGCCGAGCCACATCAACTGCTCGCTGTCGGCCTCCAGACGAGCATCCAGCGTGAATCCGGCCTCGAGGCCCGGCGACATCGGCGTTTCCTTCACTTTTGTCGTATTTTTTTACTTCATGGACGCTAGAGCGGCTGCCGTTAGCCCGCAAGAGGGCGGCAAGCGAATCAAGGCCTATCGTGGCGATGATGGTCCGGCGAAGAACTCAGGGTATGGCCTGCCAAGACCTTGGGCTGGAATGAAGCCACCATCTCGCGCCCCCTCTGATCTGCCGGCCATGTCTTTCGCTCATCTGTTCTTGCTTTGTGCCGGCCGCTATGTCAGTAGTTTCAACATGGTGCTTAATCGCGCCAGCGATCCGCCTCCGAGGCGGTTTTTTATTTTCTGGTTTCGCCGCCCGTCACTGCGCTCTTGCATTTCATTGCCGGATTGCCGATATGAAAGCGGGAGGTTGGTGGTGGACGGTCCACTCGCCAACCGGGTCAGGTCCGGAAGGAAGCAGCCCTAACGAGCCCGGAACGGGTCATTGTTCCAGCCTCCCACCTCTTCGCCTTTCTCCCGCGACATTGACGGCGCCAAGCCCTGCGGGCGAAACTATGCGCAGGAATCGGCCGCCTTAAGCCGCGGCCCTTGGAGCTTTACGGGCGAATGAGCGAAGCCGGAAATTCGGGAACGGAAAAGGCCGCCGCCTATCGCGTTCTGGCGCGCAAATACCGTCCTGCCAATTTCTCAGAACTGATCGGCCAGGAGCCGATGGTCCGCACCCTCACCAACGCTTTCGCCACCGGCCGCATCGCCCAGGCCTGGATGCTGACCGGCGTGCGCGGTGTCGGCAAGACGACGACGGCGCGCATACTGGCGCGGGCCCTGAACTACAAAACATCGACCGTCGACCAGCCTTCGGTCTATCTTGCCGTGCTGGGCGAGCATTGCCAGGCGATCATGGAAGGTCGCCATGTCGACGTCATCGAGATGGACGCCGCCTCGCACACCGGCATCGACGATATCAGGGACATCATCGAGCGCGTGCGCTACGCGCCGGTGTCGGCGCGCTACAAGGTCTACATCATCGATGAAGTGCACATGCTCTCGACGCAGGCCTTCAACGGCCTTTTGAAGACGCTGGAAGAGCCGCCGCCGCACGTCAAATTCATCTTCGCCACCACCGAAATCAGAAAAGTTCCGATTACCGTTCTGTCGCGCTGCCAGCGCTTCGATCTCAGGCGTATCGATGCCGGCACGTTGGTCGCGCACCTCTCCTCGATCGCCGCAAAAGAAGGCATCGCGGTCGATGACGACGCACTGGCGATGATCGCCCGCGCGGCCGAGGGCTCGGCGCGCGATTCGCTGTCCATTCTCGACCAGGCGATCGCCCATGGCAGCGGCGCAGTCAGCGCCGAAGCGGTGCGCGCCATGCTCGGGCTGGCCGACCGCGCCCGCATCGTCGACCTGTTCGAACATGTGATGAAGGGCGATGTGGCGGCCGCACTGGCCGAATTCCGCAACCAGTACGACACCGGCGCCGATCCGGCCGCTGTGCTGACCGACCTGGCCGAGTTCAACCATCTCGTCACCCGGCTGCGCTTCGTGCCGACAGCCCTCGATGACGCCTCGCTGTCGGAAGACGAGCGCCGGCGCGGCGCCGATTTCGCCAAGGCGCTGTCGGTCAGGGTGCTGTCGCGAACCTGGCAGATGCTGTTGAAAGGCATTCCCGAGGTGCAGTCCTCCAACCGGCCGGTCAGCGCCGCCGAAATGGTGCTGATCCGGCTGGCGCATGCCGCCGACCTGCCGACACTGGACGAGGCGCTGAAATCGCTGGAGGGCGCAGCGCCGGTGCCGAATGGCGCGCCACGCTCGAATGGTGCGCCCGCAAGCTCTGGCCCAGCAAATCCCGGTAATGGTGGCGCCAGCGCCGTGGCGCAGGCGCGGATGCCGACGGCCAATGGCGGCGCCCAGACGATGCGGCTGGTCGAACCCGAGCCGATGCCTGCGCCTTTCGTTCCGGCGCCGGAGCCGGTTGCCGATGCGCCGCCAGTGCCGGTTAAATCGCTGGCCGACATCGTCGCCCTTGCCGACGCCCAGCGCGACATCGCTTTCAAGGTGCTGGTCAAGCGCTGCGTGCGCCTGGTGCGCATCGAGCCGGGCCGCATCGACGTCAGCCTGACCGATGACGCGCCGAAGATGCTGCTCAACGATCTGACCGCCAAATTGCGCGCCTGGACCGGACGCAGCTGGCTGGTGTCGCTGTCAAAGGAAGCGGGCGGCCAAACGCTGGCCGAGATGGAATCGACCAAGCGCGAAAACGCCCTCCTCGATGCCAAGAGCGACCCGACCGTCGCCGCCATCCTGGCGCGTTTTCCCGGCGCCAAGATCATCGACGTGCGCATTCCCGACGCACCGGAAGCCGATGCGGTGGAGGCCGAGGTTCCGATCGAGCCGGCCACCGACGAAGACGAAACCTAAGCATGATCCCGAAAATTCGGAGAAGATCATGCTTAAACTAGAAACAGATCAATCGTAGAGGACAACGCGATGAAAGATCTTCTCGGCCTGATGGGCAAGGCGAAAGAAATGCAGGCCAAGTTCCAGGCCATGCAGGACGAGATCGCCACGTTGGAAGCCACCGGACAGGCCGGCGGCGGCCTGGTCAGCGTGACGCTGACCGGCAAATTCGAGATGAAGTCCCTGAAAATCGACCCGTCGCTGTTCAAGGAGGACGAGGTCGAGATTCTGGAGGATCTGCTTCTCGCCGCCCACAATGACGCCAGGGCCAAGGTCGAGCAGATGATGCAGGAAAAGACCCAGGCATTGACCGCCGGGCTGCCGATACCGCCGGGAATGAAGCTGCCGTTCTAAGAGGCTGCTTGGAAACTCTACTCCGGCGGCCATCTGATGGCGGTTTCTGCACTTACCTACAGCGCCGCGCGTCCTTTGGACGCGCAAAGGACGCTGTGGTCATGGCCGTTACTGTGGCCGAAGAGCGCAGCGATCGACGCCCACCCGCCGGCCAGCTGTGTCCATTCGGCAACTCCGCTCACTTAATAACGCTTTAGCCATCTTTTTGCCCGAAAGTGTCTCATTCTTGCCGCAACCAGAGGCGGGCTGGCGACAGAATGAGGGGATATCTTTGATCGTGACCCGATGGAAGACGCCGTTGCTGCTCGGCGTCATCACCTCTCCGCTGTTTTTGGCCGCCTGCAGTCAGACCACGCACGGTCTGTCCGTGGCCAGCCTGACCGATACCGTCAGGTCCCGGCCCTACAACACAGCGAAGGACAAGGAGTGCCTCCAGCGCGCGATGTTCTTCGAATCCAACCGGTCGAGCCGCGACGGCATGATTGCCGTCGGCACGGTGGTGATGAACCGGCTGCGCTCCGGCAAGCACGGCAACACCATCTGCCAGGTGGTCGGCGAGCGTGGCCAGTTCGCGCCGGGCGTGATGACACGGCCGATGAATTCGAAGGCGATGCCCGATGTCGAGGAAGCCGCCGAGGCGGTGCTCAGGGGCGAGCGCAAGGCCAAGCTGAAGAACTCGATGTTCTTTCACACCGCCGGCCTGCGTTTCCCCTACAAGAACATGCACTACACCATGATCGCCGGCGGCAACGCCTTCTACGAAAAGCGCGGCCGGAACTGGAAACCGTTGCCGGACGAGCCCACGGTCGCGGTGGCGCAGGCGACGCCGCGGCGGTCGCGCGCCGCACCGGTGACGCTCATGGCCTCTGCGGCGCGGGCCGCCAAGGCGGCGTCCAGCAAGGTGACCTATGTGACGGCGGTCGCATCGCAACCGGCAAAGGCTACTCCAGAGAAGGCAACGCCGGAGAAGGTGACCTTTGTGGCGATGCAGGAGCCGGACGCCGCCCGTTTCGGCAGCACCGCCGGTGCGCAAGCGGTCACGTCATTCCCGGCGGAGCCGGCCGAGCCGACGATGTCGTTTGAATCGACGCCCGAGAATACCGATGCCATCGGTGCGATGATCGCCGGCCAGGGCAGGCCGCTGGAAACCTACTGAGGCGATCGATAGTCGACGTCGGCGCCGCCCCTCATCTGCCTGCCGGCATCTTCTCCCCGGATAGTGACGGGGAGAAGGGAGCTGGCCGCAATCTTGGCACCCTTCCTGCAACGCCGGAAATTGGCGAAATCATTTGAGATGGCGTCTTTCTCCCCGTCACTATACGGGGAGAAATGCCCGGCAGGGCAATGAGAGGCAGCGCAAACCTGAGCGATTGTTCGCAGCAGCCGCGCCGCAGGACAGTTCCAAAACCCATTGAAAAATCCTAAACCGATGCGATGTCGAAGCGAATCGCCGGTCCCGAGATCGAACGCCTGATCCAGCTTCTGGCCAAGGTGCCGGGGCTTGGGCCGCGTTCGGCCAGGCGGGCAGCGCTTCACCTCATCAAGAAGAAGGAGCAGTTGCTGTCGCCGCTCGCCGCCGCCATGAGCGAGGCGGTCGACAAGGTGCGCATCTGCTCGACCTGCGGCAATGTCGATACGTCCGACCCCTGCATGATCTGCACCGATCCGCGCCGCGACGCCGGCACGCTCATCGTCGTCGAGGACGTGGCCGACCTGTGGGCGCTGGAGCGGGCGGCTGCCATGAATGTCCGCTATCACGTGCTCGGCGGCTCGCTGTCGCCGCTCGACGGCATCGGCCCCGAGCAGCTCAACATCCGCTCGCTGGTCGACCGCGTCGCCGGCGGCGAGGTCAAGGAGGTGATCCTTGCCGTCAACGCCACCGTCGAGGGCCAGACCACCGCGCATTACCTCACCGATCAATTGTCCGGCTTCGATATCAAGGTGACGCGGCTGGCGCATGGCGTCCCGGTCGGCGGCGAACTCGACTATCTCGACGAAGGCACGCTGGCCGCCGCGCTGCGCTCGCGGACGGCGTTTTGAGGAAGGGGGGCCTATTGAGATGATTCCATTCCGGCGCGCCCCCCTCTGTCCTGCCGGACATCTCCCCCACGAGGGGGGAGATTGGCTGTCGCGCCTGTTTTCGCCAGTCTTCAATGTTGCAAGATTGGCGACAAAATCAAAGCTGCGAATCTCCCCCCAAGTGGGGGGGATGTCCGGCAGGACAGAGGGGGGCGCGACAGAACGCGGACTTTGCAGATTGGCTGCTTTTTTTCTCGCCGCACTGACTGCATTCCTCCTCGCCACCCCCGCCTCCGCCACAAGACTCGACACCCAGTTCCGTGCCTGGCTCGACAACGACCTCTGGCCCGAGGCCAACGCCAAAGGCATCTCCAGAAAAACCTTCGACGCCGCCTTCGACGGCGTCAAACCGAACCTCAAACTGCCCGACCTGGTGATCCCGGGAAAAAAGGCGACGACGCCGCAAAAGCAGCATCAGGCGGAGTTCGGTTCGCCCGGCGCCTATTTCGCGGAAAAGACGGTTCGTGCCGTCACCGCTGGTGGGCGCACGCGCAAGGCGGCCAATGCCAGGACCATTGCCGCCATAGAGAAGCGCTACGGCGTGCCGGGCGAGGTGCTGCTGGCGATCTGGGGTCGCGAGAGCGGTTTTGGCGCGGCGAAGATGCCCTACGACGCGTTCGAAGTGCTGGGCACCAAAGCGTTCATGGCGACCAGGAAGGATTTTTTCCGCACCGAGCTTGTGGCGGCGCTTGGGATCGTCGAGCGCGGGCTGGCCACGGTCGGTGCGATGAAATCGTCATGGGCCGGCGCACTCGGCCAGCCGCAGTTCATGCCGAGTTCGTTCCTCAAACATGCCGTCGACTTCGATGGCGACGGTCGGGTCGACATTTGGAACTCGGTGCCGGACACGCTGGCCTCGATCGCCAACTACCTCGTCCATTATGGCTGGGTGAAGGGCCGCGGCTGGGGTTTTGAGGTGACGGTGCCGGAAGCGGTCTCCTGTTCGCTCGAAGGCCCGGACCAGGGCAAGAGGATTTCCGAGTGGGCTGATCTGGGCATCAAGCGCATCGCGGCAAGACCGTTCCCGGCGCGCGAATTGAAGGCCGAAGGCTTTCTTCTGATGCCGGCCGGGCGCAGCGGTCCAGCCTTCATCGTCACGCCCAATTTCTACGTGCTGAAGCAATACAACACCAGCGATCTCTACGCCCTGTTCATCGGCCACGGCGCTGACCGCATCGCCAATGGCGACAGCAATTTTTCGGGGCGCTGGGGTGCGGTCGGCGGGCTCCACAGAACCGACATCGCCACCTTGCAGCGGGCGCTGGAGGCCGAGGGCTACGACGTCGGCAGCGCCGACGGCCTGCCCGGTTTCAAGACGCGCCGGTCGATCGGCAAATGGCAGGCCAGGAACGGTCGCGCCGCCACCTGTTTTCCCGACGCCGACCTGGTCACCGCGTTGAAATAGGGCGACTGCGGGTGTCGCTTCCGGCGGCGGCGTCTGGCTGATCCTGGCCCAACAAACAGCTTTGCAAATGCTCGTTGCCGCGCCTGAAACCGCCGGATATGGTGAGGCGGAACTGGATAAAAATCACCAGGACGACCGGTTCAGGGTCACCGTTCGATTAGAGCGCCGCGCGTCCGTTGGACGCGCAAAGGACGCTCTAAGACTTTGAACTACACATCGTGCTGTCCGAAAATCGATTCCGATTTTCGGGCCGATGTGTCAAGTGAATGCCAAACCCTGAGCCGGGAACTCAGGTCAACAAAAACAGGGAACAGTTAAAAATGATGATGGAAAAGTTTGCCCTACGCTCCCGCTTCCTGCTCGCCGGCGCAGCCATGTCCGCGCTGCTTCTGGCCGGTGCGCCTGCCCTTGCTGTCACGCCGGCCGACACGCTGGTCGAGGGTTTCGCCATCGACGACATCATCTCGATGGATCCGGGCGAGGCGTTCGAGCTGTCGACCGCCGAGGTCACCGGCAACACCTACGACCTGCTTGTCCGCCTCGACTTGAGCGACACCTCCAAGGTCAAGGGCGATCTCGCCGAAAGCTGGACTGTCTCCGACGACGGATTGACCTACACTTTCAAGCTCAAGCCCGGCCTGAAATTTGCCTCGGGCAATCCGATCACTGCGGCTGATGTCGCCTATTCGTTCGAGCGCGCCATCAAGCTCGACAAGAGCCCGGCCTTCATCATCGGCCAGTTCGGCATCAATGGCGACAACGTCACCGAGAAGGCCAAGGCCGTCGATGACACGACGTTCCAGTTCACGGTCGATAAGGCCTATGCGCCGAGCTTCGTCCTGAACTGCCTGTCGGCAACGGTCGCGTCGGTCGTCGACGCCAAGCTGGTCAAGGAACATGCTGCCGCGGTGACGCCCAGCGCCGACTACAAATACGACAACGACTTCGGCAACGCCTGGCTGAAGACCGGCTATGCCGGCTCCGGCGCCTTCAAGCTGCGCGAATGGCGGGCCAACGAGGTCGTCGTCATGGAGCGCAATGACAATTACCACGGCGAAAAGGCCAAGCTCGCCCGCGTCATCTATCGCAACATGAAGGAAAGCTCGGGCCAGCGCCTGGCGCTGGAGGCCGGCGACATCGACGTTGCCCGCAATCTCGAGCCGAACGACCTCGACGCCATCGCCAAGAACGCCGATCTCACCACCACCAGCGCGCCGAAGGGCACGGTCTTCTACATCAGCCTCAATCAGAAGAACCCGAACCTCGCCAAGCCGGAGGTTCGCCAGGCCTTCAAATATCTCGTCGACTATGATGCCTTGAGCTCGACCATCCTCAAGGGCATCGGCGAGATCCACCAGACCTTCCTGCCAAAAGGCGTGCTTGGCGAGCTGGACGAAAATCCGTTCAAATTCGACCTCGCCAAGGCCAAGGAACTGCTCGCCAAGTCCGGCATGGCCGACGGCTTCAGCGTCACCATGGACGTACGCAACACCCAGCCGGTGACCGGCATGGCGGAATCGTTCCAGCAGACGCTCGGCCAGGCCGGCGTCAAGCTGGAGATCATTCCCGGCGACGGCAAGCAGACGCTGACCAAATACCGCGCCCGCAATCACGACATCTATATCGGCCAGTGGGGCCAGGATTATTTCGATCCGAACTCCAACGCCCAGACCTTCGCCAGCAACCCCGACAATTCGGATGAAGGCAAGACCAAGACCTTGGCCTGGCGCAACGCATGGGATATTCCGGACTTGACCAAGCAGACCGAAGCGGCCCTGCTCGAGAAGGATCCGGCCAAACGCGCCGCAATGTATCAGGATCTGCAGAGGAAGATTCTCGAAACCAGCCCTTTCATCATCGTTCACCAGCAGCTGGAAGTGGCCGGCCTGCGCAAGAACCTCAAGGGTTTTGCGCTCGGCCCGAGCTTCGACACCAATTTCGTCAGCCAGATCACCAAGGAATGATGCCGGCGGACGCGCCGCATGAGTACTGTTGAAAGCGAAGCGACCGCAGGGCGCGGCAGCGCCCGCGCTGTCGCTGTCGCCTCGTCGATCGCCCGTTTCCTGGTCATCGCGATAACCACCTATCTCGGTCTTCTCGCGGTGACCTTCTTCATCGGCCGGGTCATCCCGATCGACCCGGTGCTGGCGGTGCTCGGCGACCGGGCGCCGGCCAATGTCGTCGAGCGCACCCGCCGCGAGATGGGGCTCGACCTGCCCCTGATCGAGCAGTTCTACATCTATGTGAAGAATGCCCTGAACGGCAATTTCGGCACCTCGGTGCTGACCACCAATCCTGTCATGACCGACATCCGCCGCGCCTTTCCGGCGACGATCGAGCTGGCGACGCTGGGAACGCTGATCGGTGCTTTGCTTGGTGTGCCGCTCGGCGTGCTGGCCGCGGTCCGGCGCGGCAACATCATCGACCAGATCGTGCGGATCATCGGCTTGGTCGGCTACTCCGTGCCGATCTTCTGGCTGGGACTGCTGGCGCTCGTGCTGTTCTACGCCAGGCTGCAATGGGTGGCTTTTCCCGGCCGCCTCGATATCGTCTACGAATACACCTTCACCCCGATCACCGGCTTTTATCTCCTGGATGCGCTGTGGCAGCGACAGTGGGATGTGTTTCGCGATGCCTTCCGCCACATCATCCTGCCGGCCTCGCTGCTTGGCTATTTCTCGCTCGCCTATATCAGCCGGATGACGCGATCGTTCATGCTGAACGAGCTTGCCCAGGAATATATCGTCGCGGCGCGCGCCAAGGGCCTGTCGGAAACACGCATCATCTGGGGCCACGCGCTGCGCAACGCCGCCGTGCCGATGGTCACCGTGATCGCGCTCTCCTATGCCGGTCTGCTCGAAGGCTCGGTGCTCACCGAGACCGTGTTTTCCTGGCCGGGTATCGGCCTCTACATCACCAATTCCCTGCAGAACGCCGACATGAACGCCGTGCTCGGCGGCACCATCATCATCGGCTCGGTGTTCATCGGCATCAATCTCCTGTCCGACCTGCTCTACCGGGTGCTCGACCCAAGGACCAAGGTACGATGAGCGCTGAAGCAATCCAGAGCCGCCGCGACTGGCTGCTCAGCGAGCGGCCGGCGTCGCGCATGCAGGCCAGGCTCGGCCGCGCCTATGTCGCGTGGCGGCGCTTTTCAGCCAACCGGCTGGCGTTTCTCGGCCTGCTCATCATCATCGCTTTGCTGGTGGTCGCCGCCTTTGCCAATGTGCTGGCGCCCTATTCGCCGACATTCGGCGACCTCAAGGGCTCGCGGCTGCTGGCGCCAAGTGCCGAGCACTGGTTTGGCACTGACGACCTTGGCCGCGACATCCTTTCGCGCGTCATCTTCGGCTCGCGATGGACGCTTTACGTCGTCATTCTCGTCGCAGTCATCGCCGCTCCTATCGGCCTGCTGGTCGGCACCGTCGCCGGTTATGCCGGCGGCTGGATCGATGCGATCCTGATGCGTATCACCGACATCTTTCTCGCCTTTCCGAAGCTGATCCTGGCGCTGGCCTTCGTCGCCGCACTCGGCCCCGGCATCGAGAATGCGGTGCTCGCTATCGCCGTCACCTCATGGCCGCCCTACGCCCGTATCGCGCGTGCCGAAACGCTCACCGTGCGCAATTCGGATTACATCAAGGCGGTGCAATTGATGGGCGCCTCGCCGTTCCGCATCGTGCTGCGCCACATCATGCCGCTCTGCATCTCCTCGCTGATCGTCAGGGTGACGCTCGACATGGCCGGCATCATCCTGACCGCCGCCGGTCTCGGCTTCCTCGGCCTCGGCGCGCAACCGCCGCTGCCGGAATGGGGCGCGATGATCGCGTCGGGCCGCCGCTTCGTGCTCGACCAATGGTGGGTGGCCGGTGCACCGGGCTTTGCCATCCTCTTCGTCAGCCTCGGCTTCAACCTGCTCGGCGACGGCCTGCGCGACGCGCTCGACCCCCGCAGTGGTGACCAATGAGCACGCTTCTCGAGGTCGACGATCTGCGCGTCACCTTCCCGACGCGCACCGGCCGGATCGAGGCGGTGCGCGGCGTCTCCTTCTCGCTCGGCCGCGAACGGCTCGGCATCGTCGGCGAGAGCGGTTCCGGCAAGTCGCAGACCGGCCGCGCCATCATGGGCCTGACCCCGCCGCAAGCCGAGGTCACGGCCAGGAAACTTGCCTTCGACGGCACCGACCTGCTCGCGGCCTCGCCCCGCGACCGCCGGGCGCTGCGCGGCAAGCGCATCGCCATGATCCTCCAGGATCCAAAATACTCGCTCGACCCGGTGATGAGCATCGGCCGCCAGATTGTCGAGACGCTGCGCACGCATGAGAAGGTCGGCAAGGCGGAGGCCCGCGACCGGGCGCTCGCCATGCTGGAGGCGGTGCAGATCCGCGATCCCGCCCGTGTCTTCGACCTGCATCCGCACGAGGTGTCGGGCGGCATGGGCCAGCGCGCCATGATCGCCATGATGCTGATTGCCGGGCCGGAGATGATGATCGCCGACGAGCCGACCTCGGCGCTCGACGTCACCGTTCAGCTCGACGTGCTCGGCATCCTCGACAGGCTGGTCAGCGAGCGCGGCATGGGCCTGATCTTCATCTCGCACGATCTGCGCCTGGTCTCGTCGTTCTGCGATCGGGTGATCGTCATGTATGCCGGCAAGGTGGTCGAGCAGCTCAAGGCGTCGGAGCTCGGCCGCGCCCAGCATCCCTATACGCGCGGCCTGCTCAACTGCATGCCCAAGATCGGCGCCGACCGCCACCCGCTGCCGGTGCTCGACCGCAAGCCGGAGTGGGCGGCATGACGGCAGCACTTTCTGTCGACAGGCTGGAGGTGGTCTTCGACCGCTTTCGCGCGCTGAAGGGTATCAGCCTCGAGGTGCAATCCGGCGAATCCTTCGGCCTGGTCGGCGAATCCGGCTCCGGCAAATCGACGCTGCTTCGGGCGATCGCCGGCCTCGCGCCGGCCGCTTCGGGCAGCATCACCGTCAACGGAAAAAAACTCGGCAAGCGCCGCGACAAGGCCTTCTATCGCGAGGTGCAGATGGTCTTCCAGGACCCCTACGGCTCGCTGCATCCGCGCCAAACCGTCGACCGACTGCTGCAGGAGCCGCTCGCCATCCACGGCTTTGCCGATGGCGAGAAACGCATCCAGCGGGCGCTCGACGAGGTCGGGCTCGGCACCGGCTTCCGCTTCCGCTATTCGCATCAATTGTCGGGTGGCCAGCGCCAGCGGGTGGCGATTGCGCGGGCGCTGATCCTCGAACCGGCGATCCTGCTGCTCGACGAGCCGACCTCGGCGCTCGACGCTTCCGTGCAGGCGGAGGTGCTCAACCTGTTGGAAGACATCCGGCGGCGGCGCAAGCTGACCTTCCTGATGGTCAGCCACGACCTCGCCATCATCACCCATATGTGCGAGCGGCTGATGGTGATGCAGAACGGCGAGGCCATCGAGCATCTCACCGCTGATGACCTCGTCGAGCGCCGCGTCAGCAAAGATTATACGCGCAATTTGCTCAGGGCGAGCGACGGGTTTGTGCGGACTGCGTGAGTCAAATCAGCTGTCCGCGTCGCGAAGGAATGCGACCTTAGCGGCGGCAGGCCCAATCGCCTGGCGGCGGTGCCAACTTGAGGAAAACGTGAAATAAGGTCAGAACAGGTCTTAGCATATACCAACCGAGAACGGGCGCCGGCCCGGTGAGGGAACAGCATGAAGAACTCAGCCATCTCCGAACGCAAGAACCAGTCGATCTCGCGCGGCGTCGGCATGACCACGCAGATTTATGCCGACCGCGCCGAGAACTCGGAAATCTGGGATGTCGAGGGCCGTCGCTACATCGATTTCTCGTCCGGCATCGCCGTCGTCAACACCGGCCACCGCCATCCCAAGGTGATCGAGGCGGTCAAGGCGCAGCTCGACCGCTTCACCCATACCTGCCACCAGGTGGTGCCCTATGAGAGCTATGTTAGGCTGGCCGAACGGCTGAACGGCTTGCTGCCGGGCAAATTCGACAAGAAGACCATTTTCGTCACCACCGGTGCCGAAGCGGTGGAGAACGCCATCAAGATCGCCCGCAACGCAACCGGCCGTCCGGCGGTCATTGCCTTTGCCGGCGGCTTCCATGGCCGCACCTTCATGGGCATGGCGCTGACCGGCAAGGTTGTGCCCTACAAGGTCGGCTTCGGCGCCATGCCGGCCGATGTTTTCCACGCGCCGTTCCCGGTGGCGCTGCATGGGATCACGGTCGCCGATTCGCTGGCCGCGCTCGACCGGCTGTTCAAGGCCGATGTCGATCCGGCCCGCGTCGCCGCCATCATCGTCGAGCCGGTGCAGGGCGAGGGCGGATTTTACGAGGCGCCGCGCGACTTCATGACGGCGCTGCGCAAGATCTGCGACCAGCACGGCATGCTGTTGATTGCCGACGAGGTGCAGACCGGTTTTGCCCGCACCGGAAAGATGTTCGCCATGGATCATCACGAGGTGGCGCCCGACATCACCACCATGGCCAAGAGCCTTGCCGGCGGCTTCCCGCTGTCGGCAGTCACCGGCCGCGCCGAGATTATGGATGCGCCCAGCCCCGGCGGGCTCGGCGGCACCTATGGCGGCAGCCCGATCGGCGTTGCCGCGGCGCATGCCGTGCTCGACGTGATCGAAGAGGAAAAGCTCTGCGACCGCGCCAACACGCTGGGCAACCGGCTGAAGCAGCGGCTGCAATCGATCCGCGACGACACGCCGGAGGCCGTCGATATCAGAGGCCCGGGCTTCATGAACGCTGTCGAGTTCAACGATGTGAAGAAGGGCCTGCCGTCGGCCGAGCTCGCCAATGCGGTCCGGCTGAAGGCGCTCGACAAGGGCCTGATCCTGCTCACCTGCGGCGTCTACGGCAACGTCATCCGCTTCCTCGCGCCAATCACCATCCAGGACGGCGTCATGAACGAAGCGCTCGACATCCTGGAAAGCTCGATCCGCGAGGTCCGCGCCGCCTGAGCGGATCTTTCTTCCCTTGTTGTAGGAGAAGGGAAGGATCAGCGCAGAAAACCGCCGTTCGCCGGCATCAACACATCCTTATTCGGCGGCGCGGACGGGCTCTACCTGCTGGAAAGCGGCGAGCGCCGCCTTCAATCCGTCCGGTCCCGTCGCAACCGTCTGCGGCGTCGGCGAAAAGCCGGCGCCGAGCATCTTGCGGCCAAGCATGTGGTCGCCAGGCCGGTTGACCGATTCGATGCCGAGCAGACGATTCCCAGCATAGTGGTAGATGGAGAACCGGTTCTCGTTGACGTCGCCCAGCACGACATGGCTGTCGCCGCCCGAAATCAGGCCGACCATCTGCAGCTTGATGTCACCGATATCGGACCAGAACCACGGCACCGCCGCAAAGGCGTCCGCATGGCCGACAACGGTGCGTGCTGCAAGACGCGCCTGGTCGGTCGCATTCTGCACCGATTCCAGCCGCACATCGCCGCCGGTGAGCCAGTGCCGGTAGGAAGCGGCATCGCCGATGGCGAGGATTTCGGGCACCGACGTGCGCATCTGCTGGTCGACGCGGATGCCGTTGGCGATAGTGATGCCGGCGGCTTGCGCCAGTTCGACATTCGGCACGACGCCGATGCCGATGATGACCATCTGCGCCGGCAGCCGCTCGCCGGATGCGGTGATTGCCGCCGAGACATGGCCGTTCTCGGCTTCGAGCCGTGCAATCGTGGTGCCGCTGAGAATGCGCACGCCGGTCGCTTCCAGCCGCTGCCGCACATGGCGCGCGATGATCGGCGCCACCGCCCGGCCGAGCAGCCGGTCGACCGCCTCGACCACGATGACCTTGCGGCCGGCCGCTGTGAGCGTCGCGGCGATCTCCAGCCCGATGAAGCCGCCGCCGAGGATGACGACATCCTCGCTCTGCGCGCTCAATTCGCGGATCAGGCGCGCGTCGGCGAGTGAGCGCAGCGACACCACGCCCGAAAAATCCGAACCCGGCAGCGACAGCATGCGCGGCCGCGAACCGGTCGCCAGGATCAGCCGGTCGAACGGCAGTGTGCCGCCATCCGATAGCTCCAGCCTGCGGCCGCCGGCATCGATGCGATCGATGCGGACGCCCGGCCGGTAGTCGATCGCGCTGCCGGTATAAAAAGCCTCGCCGCGCAGCGGCTGCGGTCTGGCCTCCTGATCCTTGATGAAGGTCTTCGACAGCGGCGGCTTGTGGTAGGGCAGTTCGTCCTCATCGCTGATGAGGATCACGGGTTCGTCGTAGCCGTCCTCGCGCAGGCTGGCGGCCGCTTGCACGCCCGCATGACCCGCACCGACAATGACCACACCGTTTTTCATCGCAGCCGCAATTCCTCATCTCTCCTAGGCGTTATCCAAGTCTAGGACGTCTCGCCAAGTGGCGATTGTCTGACGCCGCCGCAAGACCACCCTTGCGGGTCGCACCCGGAATGGCGGTCTGTCAATCGTTCGTTCGACGGCGGCGCGGCAAATACGGCTAAAGTTGATACTTGCAGTTTAGAATAATTCTAAACTGTTGTTTCAATTGGCTTTTCTCTCTGAAATTGGTTGACTTCCGGCACCTTCATCGCTTTATGGAAGCGTGCGCGTCAAGCGCATCCCTTTGATGTCTGGGCCTTGAACCCTTTCGATTGGAGGCATTTCGATGTCTTTCTTCCGCAAACCGCGCTATGCCGCGGCCTGTATCTCGCTCAATGGCATGGACCTGCCTTGGCGCCGATTGCCTGCCGACGCGCCTTTGGCGCCGGCATTTTCACTGAATTCCCGAGGGAGATGACAATCATGAGAGCGATGATCACGGCGCGATATGGCAGCAGGCTTGCAGCGATCGGCGCCACGGTGGCCTTGACGGCGGCGATATTCGTGCTGCCGGCCAAGGCGGAAACCGATGCCAAGGCGGTCATCAAGACCTATTCCGATATTGCGCTCGCCAAATATGAGGATTCGCTGACCGCGGCGCAGGCGCTCGGCAAGGCCGTGGACGCGCTGCTCGCCAAGCCTTCGGTGGAAACGCTCACCGCCGCCCGCTAGGCCTGGAAAGCGTCGCGCGTTCCCTATCAGCAGACCGAAGTCTATCGCTTCGGCAACGCCAGCGTCGACGACTGGGAAGGCAAGGTGAACGCCTGGCCGCTGGACGAAGGCCTGATCGATTATGTCGCCGAGAACTACGGCACCGAGTCGGACGCGAATGCGCTCTACACCGCCAATGTGATCGCCAACAAGTCGATCGAGATCGACGGCAAGAAGATCGACGCCACCAATCTTACTCCCGAGTTCCTCTCCGGCACGCTGCAGGAAGCCGGCGGCATCGAGGCCAATGTGGCGACCGGTTATCACGCCATCGAATTCTTGCTGTGGGGCCAGGACCTGCACGGCACCGGCCCGGGCGCCGGCGAACGGCCCTATACCGACTACGACCTCGCCAACTGCACCGGCGGCAATTGCGATCGTCGCGCGCAGTACCTGAAGTCGGCGAGCGAGCTTCTGGTTTCCGACCTGCAGGACATGGTCAACGACTGGAAGGAAAGCGGCGCCGCGCGCAAGAACCTTGTCGATGGCGAGCCGAAGGCCGGCATCTCGGCCATCCTCACCGGCATGGGCTCGCTGTCCTACGGCGAACTCGCCGGCGAGCGCATGAAGCTCGGCCTGCTGCTGCACGACCCGGAAGAGGAGCATGACTGCTTCTCCGACAACACCTACGATTCCCATCTCTACGATGCCGTCGGCATTCGCGCCGCCTATAAGGGCAACTACACCCGCCTCGACGGCACCGTCGTCGAAGGACCGTCGGTATCCGACATGGTCAAGGAGGCCGATCCGGCGGTCGACAAGGAACTGTCGGACAAGCTTGATGTCACCGTCGCCAAGATGGAAGCGATCAAGGCGCGAGCGCTTGGCGGCGAGGCCTATGACCAGCAGATCGGCGAAGGCAATACGCAAGGCAACGCCACTGTGCAGGCGGCGATCGACGCGCTGGTCGACCAGACCAAGTCGATCGAACGCGCCGTCGGCACCCTGAAACTCAATGCCATAGCCTTCGAGGGCTCGGACAGCCTCGATGCGCCGGACAAGGTGTTTCAGTAAGGCGTCGATGCCCGGAGCCCGAACCGAAGGTCCAGGCTCTACTAAGAAAATAAGCCACATGGCGCCGAGCACGCGCCGTCAGCCACACAGAGCAAATAATGCTGATCTGCCATTGCAACATCATCACCGAGAAGGAGATTGAGCAGACGATCGTCGGGCTGCTGGATCAGGATCCCTGGCAGCTTATCGTACCGGCGAAGATCTATCATGCCATGCAGAAGCGTGGTCGCTGTTGCGGCTGCTTCCCAAATGTGGTCGAAACGATCATTCGGGTAACCGAAAATTACCACGCCCGCTCGGAGGCGAGCGGCGTGGACGTCGTTTCACACCTGGATCGCGTCAGAGGCCTGCGCGTCCAATACGGGAGCAGAACCCATGAAAGGCGAACAACAGATCATAGAGCGGCTTAACGAAGCTCTGTTTCTGGAACTTGGAGCAGTCAATCAGTACTGGGTGCATTTCCGGCTGCTGGAGGACTGGGGATACGCCAAGCTGGCAAAGAAGGAACGCGCGGAATCGATCGAGGAGATGCACCATGCCGACCGGCTCGTGGCCCGCATCATCTTCCTTGAAGGCCATCCGAACCTGCAGTCGGTAGCGCCGCTGCGCATCGGCCAGAATGTCAAGGAAGTGCTCGAATCGGATCTTGCCGGCGAGTATGACGCGCGCACTGCCTACAAACGGTCGCGCGAGATTTGTGACGAAGCAGGTGACTATGTGACGATGAAGCTGTTCGAGGATTTGTTGTCCGACGAGGAAGGTCACATCGACTTCCTCGAGACGCAACTCGACCTGCTCGCCTCGATCGGCGAGGAAAAATACGGCCAGCTCAACGCCGCATCGGCCGACGAGGCGGATTAGGACATGCGGGAATGCGGCGCCGCTTAGACTACTTGCGCCGCTTGCGGCGGGCCGAGGATTGCGGCCTGCCGTCCCAGCACAACCCGCGATACGGCTGGCTTCGCCGGCTTTCGCCTGCCGTAGTGGTCGCGCTGACCGCCTCGGCGCTGGCCGGTGCGCCCGAACCGGCGGGTCTGGCCACCAGCCGTGCCGATCTGACGCCGAAGGATCTGGCGCGCGTCATTGCCATCGCCAGGCCGACCAGGGATTTCTCCAAGCCCGAGCAGTTCGAGCCGATGCAGGGCGGCGCCGGCACGTCGCGGAAAGGCGCCAACAAGGACGCTTTCTCGCAATCTTCCGCCAATATCACTTTCGAGGAACAAGGCACCTTCAAGCTCGGCAATGCTCTTTTCCGCAAGAACTGGGTGTCGTCGCCCTCGTCGACGCAGGCATCGGACGGGCTTGGTCCGCTGTTCAACGAGCGGGCGTGCCAGAATTGCCATCTGAAGGACGGTCGCGGTCATCCGCCGCAAGCCGACAGCGGCACCACCTCGATGTTCCTGCGGCTGGCGCGGCAGGCGAGCACCGAGGAGGAGAAAGCAGCGCTGGCCGCCGGCAAGGTGCTCAACTTCCCTGATCCGGTCTACGGCTCGCAATTGCAGGAACTGGCCGTTCCGGGCCTTCGCGGCGAAGGCAGGATGCGTGTCGTCTATCAAGAGCAAAAAGTCACCCTGCCGGACGGCACCGTGGTTTGGCTGCGCAAGCCGAGCTATTCGGTCGATGATCTTGTCAACGGGCCGCTCGATCCGCACACCACGCTTTCGCCGCGCTTGACGCCGCCGATGATCGGCCTCGGGCTGGTCGAGCAAATCGCGCCGGCCGACATTCTCGCCAGTGCCGATCCGGACGATCGCAACAGTGACGGCATCTCCGGCAAGCCCAACATCGTGCGCGACGGCCACAGCGGCGAGCCGACGCTCGGCCGCTTTGGCTGGAAGGCGCAGACCCCTTCGATCCGCCAGCAAGCGGCGGACGCATTTGCCGGCGACATCGGCATTTCGACGCCGGAAGTGCCGAACCACTGGGGCGATTGCACCGCGGCCGAAAAGAACTGCCTTGCCATGGCCAACGGCGTCCAGAAGCGCCTCGGCCCGGTCGAGGCGCCGCCGCCGGTCATGGACCTGGTCACCTTCTATTCGCAAAACCTCGCCGTGCCGGCGCGGCGCGATCTCGACAAGCCCGATGTGCTGGCCGGCAAGAAGCTGTTCTACGACATGGGCTGCATTTCCTGCCATACGCCGAAATTCGTCACCCGCCGCGGCACGCCCAACAAGGCACAGGCCTTCCAGCTGATCTGGCCCTATTCCGATTTTCTGCTGCACGACTTGGGGCCGGGCCTCGCCGACGGGCAAGCGGTGGGCGATGCCAGCGGGAGCGAATGGCGCACGCCGCCGCTGTGGGGCATCGGTCTTACCCAGACCATCAACGGCAACAACTTCTTCCTGCACGACGGGCGGGCGCGCACGCTGACCGAGGCGATCCTGTGGCATGGCGGCGAGGGGCAGAAGGCGCGCGACCGCTTTGCCGCCGCCGCCGCGCCCGATCGCGCCGCATTGGTCAAATTCCTGGAGTCGTTTTGATGTCGAAGCGTCTGGCGTTTGTCCTGGTTCTCCCGCTGGTCCTCGCCGGCGCATTGCCGGCGTCCGCAGCGGTGAAGGCTTCCGACGTGATCCAGCGAGCAATCGACGGCTTTGTCCGCCCGGCCTATGCACGCCTGCAAGACCATGCCGACAGCCTGAGCAAGGCAGTGCGCACGCTGTGCGACGCGCCTTCGCAGGACCATCTCGATGCGGCGCGCGCCGAATTCTCCGGCACCGTGGATGCCTGGTCGGTCGTCGAGATCATCCGCATCGGACCGATCACGCAGAACAACCGGCTGGAACGCATGCTGTTTTGGCCGGACCGCAAGAGCATCGGCCTGAGGCAGGTGCAGGCGGCGTTGGCCAGTAAAGACCGGGCCGCCGCCGATCCGGCCCATCTGGCGACAAAGAGCGTCGCCATGCAAGGGCTCGGCGCGCTGGAATTCGTGCTTTACGGCGATGGCGCCGAGCGGCTCGCCGGCAAGGACGATCCCTATCGCTGCGCTTACGGCGCGGCCGTCGCCAGCAACATCGAAACGATTGTCGCCGAGGTCAGCGACGCCTGGAACAAGCCCGACGGCTTTGCAGCACTTTGGGCCAATCCGGGGCCGCAAAACGCACTCTACCGCGACGGCACGGAAGCGGTGACCGAATTGGTCGGCGTCTTCATCAACGAACTTGAGATGGTCCGTGACGTGCGCCTGAAAGGTTTTCTGGGCAGTAGCCCGCAGGCCGACAAGCCGAAACAGGCGATCTACTGGCGTTCACAAAACACCGCGCGTTCGCTGACCGGAAATCTTTCGGGCATGGACGCTCTGTTCCAGGCTTCGCAGCTTGGCGACGCGCTGTCGCCCGATGCGCGCTGGATGGCGGAATCGATCCACATCCAGCTCGTCAACGGCGCCGCCGACGCCACCGCCATCAGAGGCCCGATCGACAAGGCGCTTGCCGATCCGGCGCTGCGCCAGAAGCTCGACCACTTCTCGCTTGTGACATCCAGCCTGTCGACCCTCATCGGCACCAGGCTAACCGCCGAATTCGGCCTGACCGCCGGGTTCTCGTCGCTCGACGGAGACTGATTCTGAAAACGTCGCTGATCGACCGCCGCGACTTCCTGAGGGCTGCCGGGGCAGGCTTTGTTGCCGCGATGTCGCCGTCGGCATGGGCGAAGACGCTTGCCGCCGACGCCGTCTTCGCCACCGCTTTCGTCAAGCGCGACGGCAGCTATGGCGCGGCGATCCTGTCCGAGGCCGGCAAGGTGCTGCATGCCATCGACCTGCCCGCCCGCGGTCACGACGTCACCTTCGATCCGCTGTCGAAACGCTCGGTGGTCTTTGCCAGGCAGCCCGGCACTTTCGCGGTTGTGTTCGACCATACCGGCCGCGACGAGCCGCTGACCATTGCCAGCATCAGTGGCCGGCATTTCTTCGGCCACGGCGTGTTTTCGACCGACGGTGCGCTGCTCTACGCCACCGAGAACGATTTCGACAATGCCGCCGGCGTGGTCGGCGTCTATGACACGCGTGCGAAATTCAAGCGCGTTGGCGAGTTCCCGACCTATGGCATGGGTCCGCACGAGCTGCTGCTGCTCGGCGATGGCAGGACGATTGCCGTCGCCAATGGCGGCATCGAGACGCATCCCGATTATGGCCGCGCCGAGCTCAACATCGCGACGATGAAGCCATCTTATGTGCTGGTCGACCGCCTTACCGGCGACCTTGTCGAAAAGCACGAATTGCCGCCGGCGCTGCACCAGCTTTCGATCCGGCATATGGATACCGACAAATCCGGCGCGGTCTGGTTCGGCTGCCAGTACAGGGGGCCGGGCGGCGATCGTCCGTTGCTGGTCGGCCGCGCCGCGCGCGGCAAGGCTCTGCAACTGCTCGACATGCCGCAGGACGTGCTGTCCGGCTTCAGGAATTACATCGGCTCGGTCGCCGCCAACCCTGCTGCCGGTACCGTCGCGGTGTCCTCGCCGGAAGGCAACTCGCTTGCCATCATCGATGCGGCCAGCGGCCGGATCGTCGCCACCAGCGCACTGGCCGAGGTCTGCGGCGTGGCGCCTGACGGGGCGAGCTTCATGGCGACGACCGGCACGGGGCAGATAGCCCAAGCCGGCGGCGCGACACGGTCCGAGCCGGACTATGTCTGGGACAATCACATGCTGCGCATCGACCAGGCCGCATAGTGCGGCACTGGTTAATTGACGGTTGTGGTCGCCGAGAGTTACCTCTTTTTGGGCGAGGTCGAAGCGAAGCCGCCAAACGATTTATGCATTATCCCCTTGCAGGGACGAGCCATGGCAGGCACAGGGAAATTGTCTTTCGAACCCCCTGTGCCCCAAGCGGGCGCTGCCAACCGGCCGTCTCATGAAGTTGCTTGCCATCGATTGTGCCGCCAATCTGTGCGCCGCCTGTGTCTACGACGCGGCGGCCGGGAAGGAACTCGGCCGCTCGGTGCTCGATCTCGGCAAGGGCCATGCCGAACATCTGATGGCTGTGATCGAAGAGGCGTTGACGACCGGCGGCACCGACTATGCCGGTCTTGGCGCCATCGCTGTCTCCACCGGCCCGGGCTCCTTCACCGGCCTGCGCGTCGGCGTCTCGGCGGCGCGGGGCCTGGCGCTGGCGCTGAAAATCCCGGCAATCGGGGTGACGACGCTGGAAGCGCTGGCGGCGCAGGCGAAAGAGACATTTCCCGGCCGCGCCGTGCTGGCCGCGCTCGACGCCGGCCGCGAGGAGATCCATGCAGCGCTTTACGACGAAGCATCCGTTTTGATTTATGGTCCCGCGGTGGCCACGCTTTCGCAAGCCGCCGCCATGGCGGTTGACGGGTTTCCGGTTCTGGCCGGCACCGCGGCCACGCAAATTGCTGCATCGGCCGGGCGCGCCTTCGACGTCGGCCCGACAAGCGCCACTACGGATATCGCAATCTATGCCCGGCTGGCCGCTACCAAGAGTGAAGGCGAAAAGCCGAAACCGCTTTATCTGCGCGGAGCTGACGCCAAGCCGCAGGCCGGGTTTATCCTGTCCAGGAAGAAAGCCGGGAAGAAAAACTGATGCGCATTCCTTTCCTCCAGCCGCGCCGCAGGGACTTTGCGCTCGAGCCGCTGACGGTCGCCGACAGTGCGGCCCTGTCGGTGCTGCATCGCGAGGATTTCGTCCGGCCGTGGAGTGATGACGAATTCGCCGCGCTGATCGAGCAGGACACGGTGTTCGGCTATGCCGCGCGCGAGACCGGCCAGGGTGCCAAGCCGCCGGTCGGTTTCGTGCTGGCGCGCCTGGCGGCCGGCGAAGGCGAGGTCCTGACTGTCGCGGTGGCGCGCTCCCATCGCCGCCAGGGCCTTGGCTGGCAACTGATGGATGCGGTGCTGCGCGAACTGCATGCGCAACGCGCCGAGGCGCTTTTCCTCGAGGTCGACGAGACCAACGTCGCCGCGATCGCGCTCTATCGGCGGCTGGGATTCCGCGAGGTCGGCAAACGTGCCAACTACTACAGATCGCCCGAGCACGGCCCGACCGGAGCGCTTGTCATGCGCCGCGATCTTCGCTAGCGCATCGGCCCCCAAATCGGAACCGATTCTCGGAAAGCACGATGCGCAGGTTGAGATGCGCAGATTAAAAAGCGCTAGAGCGTGCTTGGACGTCCAGTTGGACGCGTCGCTCTAGCCAGAACTCGGGACAGGGCCAAGAGCGAATGATCGGAAAAATCAGGATTTTCCTGGCGCTGGGCCTCGTTGTCGCAGGCTCGTTGATCCTCGTGCCGTTGCAGATCCTGTCGATGAAGACCGGCCTGTGGCGCGAGACGTTCATCCTGAAGATCTGGCACCGGCTCATCATCCGGGCGCTCGGCATGCGCATCCACGTCAAGGGGACCTTGTCCAATCAGCGCCCGTTACTGGTTGCGTCGAACCACGTTTCATGGACCGACATCATGGTGCTGGGGTCGATGGCCGACGTGACGTTCATCGCCAGGGCCGACATGGCCGGCTGGCCGTTGATCGGCATGTTGTCGAAGCTGCAGCGCACCGTTTTCATCGAGCGCGAGCGCAAACGTTCGTCGGGCGACCAGGCGAGCGAGATCGCCAGCCGCATGGCCAAGGGCGACGCCATGGTGCTGTTTGCCGAAGGTTCGACCAGCGACGGCAACATGATCTTGCCGTTCAAGAGCACGCTGTTCGGCGCCGCCTCGATGGCGATTTCGGAAGGGGCGGCCGAAACGGTCTTCATCCAGCCGGTGGCGATCGTCTATACGCGCCTGCACGGCGTGCCGCTCGGCCGCAGGCACCGGCCGATTGCCGCCTGGATCGGCGACGAGGATTTGATGCCGCATCTCAAGGTGCTGATGGCGGAGGGCGGGCTCGATGTCGAAGTGCATTTCGGCGAGCCGGTCGCCTTCTCCAAGGGCTCCAGGCGCAAGGAAACGGCCAGGCTGATGGAAAGTCAGGTGCGTGATATGGTGCAGGCGGCGCTCGCCGATCCGCGCCCGAGCCGGTAAGCCGGAAAAGCTCCAGCGCTTTGCGCGTCCAAAGGAGGCGCGGCGCTGTAAGGCAGAATCGTCTGTTTTTTGTCGGGGAAAGGCGTTAGAAGCCGCCAGATGGAATTGAACACGATCGAACGGGACGACATCGATACTGCGACCGAAACTGCGGTCGCGCCGCCTGCCGCGAGCCGGAAGGTCTTCGTCAAGACCTATGGCTGCCAGATGAACGTCTACGATTCGCAGCGCATGACCGACGCGCTGGCCGCCGACGGCTATACTGCGACGGATGCGATCGGCGAGGCCGATCTGGTGCTGCTCAACACCTGCCATATCCGCGAGAAAGCCGCCGAAAAGGTCTATTCCGAACTCGGCCGCATTCGTGAGATGAAGGCCGAACGGGCTCGGGCCGGCCGCGAGATGCTGGTCGGCGTCGCCGGCTGCGTGGCGCAGGCCGAGGGCTCCGAGATCATCCGCCGCTCGCCTTCTGTCGATCTGGTCATCGGCCCGCAGACCTATCATCGGCTGCCCGACGTGCTGGCACGGGTGCGCGGCGGCGAAAAGATCGTCGAGACGGACTACGCCATCGAAGACAAGTTCGAGCATCTGCCGCAGCCGAAGCGCGCCGAGATCATCAGGCGCGGCGTCACCGCGTTCCTGACGGTGCAGGAAGGCTGCGACAAGTTCTGCACCTTCTGCGTGGTGCCCTATACCAGAGGCTCGGAAGTGTCGCGGCCGGTGGCGCAGATCGTCGCCGAGGCCGAGCGACTGGCGCAAGCCGGCGTGCGCGAGGTGACGCTGCTTGGACAGAACGTCAATGCCTGGCACGGCGAAGGCGAAGCCAAAGGGGGCAAGACCGTGGAATGGGGTCTTGGCCGCCTGCTGTTCCGGCTGGCCGAGATTCCCGGGCTGGCGCGGTTGCGCTACACCACCAGCCACCCGCGCGACATGGACGACGAATTGATCGCCGCTCACCGTGACTTGCCGGCGCTGATGCCCTATCTGCATTTGCCTGTGCAATCCGGCTCCGACCGCATCCTCAAGGCGATGAACCGCAGGCATACGGCAAAAGATTACTTGACGCTGCTCGACCGGATCCGCGCCGCACGGAGCGATATCGCGCTTTCGGGCGACTTCATTGTCGGCTTTCCCGGCGAGACGGATGCGGATTTCGAGGCGACGATGGACCTTGTCCACCAGGTGAACTATGCCTCGGCCTTCTCGTTCAAATATTCGCCGCGCCCCGGCACGCCGGGCGCGGAAATGGCCGATCATGTGCCGGAAGCGGTCAAGGACGAGCGCCTGCAGCGACTGCAGGCGCTGTTGCTGACCCAGCAGCAGGAGTTCGGCGCCAGCCTGGTCGGCAGCACCATCGACACGCTGATCGAGAAGCCGGGCCGCCAGGCTGGCCAGAAGGTCGGCCGCTCACCGTGGCTGCAGCCGGTTATTGTTGATGAAAAGTCCGGCGAAATCGGTGAGATTATCCAGGTACGAATCACGAAGACGGGTTACAACAGCCTGTTCGCCGAATTGGCCTGAAGGTCTCGGCAGATGAGGAGAGACGGTTGAGCGCTGCGGAAGTGAAGAACCTGCCCCAGAACCTACCATCGGGGGCTTCGGATATGGCGCACATCGTTCTGACTTTCGACAACAACAAGCTTGCCAGCGCCCTTTATGGCCAGTTCGACGAGAATCTGGCCAGGCTCGAGCAGAAGCTTGGCGTCGATATCCGCTCGCGCGGCAACCAGTTGACCATCAAGGGCTCCGCCTCGGCCGCCGAGCAGGCGCGCCGCGCCCTGGATAATCTCTACGGCATTCTCCAGAAAGGCGCTGACATCGGCCAGTCGGACGTCGACGGCGCCGTGCGCATGGCGATCGCCGCCGACGACCAGCTGACGCTGCCGACGCTGGAGCGCAAGGGCAAGGTGTCAGCCGCCCAGATATCGACGCGCAAGAAGACGATCTATGCCCGCTCGCTCAACCAGGACGCCTATATGCGCGCGCTGGAGCGGTCCGAGCTCGTCTTCGGCATCGGCCCGGCTGGCACTGGAAAAACCTTCCTGGCGGTGGCGCATGCGGCGATGCTGCTCGAACGTGGCATGGTCGAGCGCATCGTGCTGTCGCGGCCTGCCGTCGAGGCCGGCGAGCGGCTCGGCTTCCTGCCCGGCGACATGAAGGAGAAGGTCGATCCCTATCTGCGGCCGCTCTATGACGCGCTTTACGAGATGATGCCGGCCGACAAGGTCGAGCGGGCGATTGCCGCCGAGGTGATCGAGATCGCGCCGCTGGCCTTCATGCGCGGCCGCACGCTGGCGCACTCCGCCGTCATCCTCGACGAGGCGCAGAACACCACGCCGATGCAGATGAAGATGTTCCTGACCCGTCTCGGCGAGAATTCGCGCATGATCGTCACCGGCGATCCGACCCAGATCGACCTGCCGCAAAACACCAAATCCGGTCTGGTCGAGGCGCTCAGGATCCTCGACGGCGTCACCGGCATGGTGACGGTGCGCTTCAACGAAGGCGACGTCGTCAGGCATCCGCTGGTCGCCGAGATCGTCAAGGCCTACGACCGCGACGGCAAGCTGGCCCGGGGCCTGGGCGCCGAAGGCTGAAGATGCAGCCTTATGGCTGAGGACAAAAAATCTGTAGGCGGGGATCTTCCGGTCCCCGTCGACATCGATATAGCAGTCGAAGCGGGCGACTGGCCCGATGAGGCCGCGCTGACGCGGCTGGTCGATCGCGCCGTTGCCGCCGCGTTTGCCGAAACCGGCGCGGCCGGCCGTTCCGAGCTCAGCATCGTTTTTTCTGACGATGCCCACATCCGCAGTCTCAATGCGGGATGGCGCGGCAAGGACAAACCGACCAACGTCCTGTCTTTCCCGGCTTTTCCGCTCGCCAAGGGCCGTCCGCTGCCGCCCATGCTCGGCGACATTGTGCTGGCCGCCGAGACGGTCGCGCGGGAAGCCGCACTGGAAGACAAGCCTGTCGACAACCATATCACCCATCTCGTCATCCATGGCCTGCTGCATTTGCTGGGCTACGATCACGAGACCGACGCCGAGGCCGAAGAAATGGAAGCCGTCGAACGCGCAGCACTTGCAAGGCTTGCCATTCCCGATCCCTACGCGTAACTAAAAAGATCAAATGACCGGACGACGATGAACGACAAACCAGAGACTGCCGCCCACCCAGACGCCGGCAGTGCGACCAAGCCATCCGAACAGACGGAAGAGGACTCTAGTCCGAGTACCACGACCGGCAGCTTCGCCAGCGAGCCATCGCCTGCCGGTCCTTCCCTGTTCGATCGCGTGCTCGGCCTGTTCAGGCAGCGCAACGGCACCAGCCTGCGCGAGGAGATCGCCGACGCGCTTGCCGAAACGGCGAGCGATGCCGGCGCCTTTTCGCCCGGCGAACGGGCCATGCTCAACAACATTCTGCGCCTGCGCGAGGTTCGCGTCGAGGATGTCATGGTGCCGCGCGCCGACATCGAGGCCGTCGAGATCACGACGAACCTGGGCGATCTTCTGGGACTGTTCGAGCAGTCCGGCCATTCCCGCATGCCGGTCTATTCGGAGACGCTCGACGACCCGCGTGGCATGGTCCACATCCGCGACGTGCTCGCTCACATCACCAAGCTGGCCCGCGTCAGAAAGAGCAGGACGACCAGGAAAGCCGCCCCTGCCACGCTTCTCGATCTCGCCAAGGTCGATCTCACGCGCACCATCGGCGACCTGACCCTGATCCGCCCGGTGCTTTTCGTGCCGCCGTCGATGCTCGCCTCCGACCTGATGGGGCGCATGCAGGCGATGCGCACCCAGATGGCGCTGGTCATCGACGAATATGGCGGCACCGATGGTCTGGTCTCGCTCGAGGATATCGTCGAGATGGTGGTCGGCGACATCGAGGACGAGCACGACGAGGACGAGCCGATGATCACCCAGACCGGCGAGGGCGTGTTCGTCGTCGACGGCAAGGCCGAGATCGACGATGTCGCCAAGATGATCGGCGAGGATTTTGCCGCCGGCGAGCATGGCGAATATGTCGACACGATCGGCGGCATGATCTTCAACACGCTTGGCCGGGTCCCTGCACGCGGCGAAGTGGTGCAGGCCATCCCCGGCTTCGAATTCCATGTGCTCGACGCCGATCCACGCCGCGTCAAGCGTGTGCGCATCGTGGAGACCCAGAAAAGCGAGCGCCGGCGGCGCGCCGTCCGCGCCGAGCAGGCTTGAAAGACGCCGCTCGCCCGATGATGGTCGACGATCCGTTCAAGCGCTCAACCTTGGGCTCCGGCATATTCTACAGGAATCCGCGCGCCGCCTTGATCTGGCTTGAAAAGGCTTTCGGCTTCGAGCCGAGCATGGTGGTCAGCGACGCTGATGACAGGCTCGTCCATTCCGAGATGCGGTTCGGTGACGGCTATATGATCGTCGATTCCGAATGGGCCGACCATTTAGCCAGTCCCGCGTCGGTCGCCGGCAAGAACACGCAGTCGGTTTATGTGCGCCTCAAGGACGGCCTACGGCGGGAGCCGAGATCGTCCAGGAGCCGGCTGACCAGTTTTACGGTGAACGGCAGTACAGGGCGTGCGATCCTGAAGGTCACGTCTGGACATTTTCCCAGACCGTACGCGTTGTTCCATGCGAGGAGGCTGAACGGCTGGGCGATCTGCAGATTGAAGGCTGGCACCGACTAGAATCCTCGGGCTGAATTTCAGCAATGGGTGGGAAGCGGTCTCGAACTACATGGTTTGCGAACCAATTCGGACGCTGTCCTGAGTACTAGGAGAATGTCTGATGTCGTGGAAACTCGATGAGACCGTGGAAACATCCGCGGGCGCTGTGGCAGCGGGTCAATTTGGTAGTGGACCCGCGCTTGTGCTGGCTCACGGCTGGCCGTGGTCTTCGTTCTCATGGCATCGGATTATTCCAGATCTTGCAAGGCGGTATCGTGTCCACTGGTACGATATGCCCGGATACGGGCGATCCGACAAAGGCGCGGAGCAGCGCACCTCACTCGATGTGCAAGGAGAAGTATTCGCCGAGATGCTCGCGCATTGGGACCTTGAGCAGCCCACCGTTGTTGCCCATGATTTCGGCGGAGCGACGACGCTACGGGCGCATTTGCTGCATGGCTGCGACTTCGAGCGGTAAGTCCTGATGAATGTCGTCGCCATGCGCCCTTGGGGATCGGAGTTCTTCGATCATGTCGGTCGCCATGTGGATGCCTTTCTGGGCCTGCCGCCGCATATCCACAGAGCGCTCGTGGAAGCATATATCAAGGGGGCGATCGTAAATGACATCGCGCCCGGAGATTTCGAGAAACTTGTCGAGCCGTGGCTTGCCGAGGAGGGACGAGGAAGCTTCTATCGGCAATTCGCGCAAGCCGACGAAAAATATACCGCCGAAGTCGAGCCGGCGTTCGGTGATATCAGGTGTCCGGTAAAGATAATTTGGGGCAAGGACGATCCATGGATCCCGCTGGAGCGAGGCAAAGCGCTTCATACGCTGATCCCGCAGGCATCGTTCGAAACATTACCTGGCGTCGGTCACTTGCCTCAGCTCGAAGCCCCGGATCTCGTGCTGGAGCGGCTGAACGCATTTCTATCACGCGCATTATAGTGATACACCGGCACGTGCGGTCTGCGCGACAATTCACATGCGACACTTATCTTGCCGGCGTCAGTCGCCCCACCTATCCAGCAGACCTAATCCGGCAGTCTGGCTGAAGCATGGCCGTTTGGAGCGTGGACTGCGGCCTGATAAATCTTCTGCCGTGATTCGCACGACTCGGAAGCATCGATGAAGCGCCTGGCCGGCCGGATAATTCTGCTGTGGGGCTGGCGCCGCGCGCTTGTGGCGTTTCTTGCCGGTGCGCTGGCGGTTCTTGCCCAGGCGCCTTATGATTTCTTCGCCGTCTGTTTCGTTTCGTTTCCGCTGCTGGTCTGGCTCCTCGACGGCGCAACCGGCGAAGCCTCCGATGGCTGGTTCCGGCATTTGCGGCCGGCCTTCGCCGTCGGCTGGTGGTTCGGCTTCGGCTATTTTCTCGCCGGATTGTGGTGGATCGGCTCAGCACTCCTAGTCGAGGCCGACAGTTTCGCATGGGCGCTTCCCTTCGCAGTGGTCGGAATTCCGCTGGCGCTCGCCTTTTTCTATGGCTTCGCGACAGCGGTTGCCCGGCTGCTGTGGAGCAACGACATCGGCCGCATCGCCGCCCTTGCCTTCGGCTTCGGCTTGGCGGAATGGCTGCGCGACTTTCTGTTCACCGGCTTTCCCTGGAATGCCGTCGGCTACGCGGCGATGCCGGTGCCCTTGCTTATGCAGAGCGTGTCGGTGACCGGCATGGTCGGCATCAACGCGCTGGCGGTCTTCGTCTTTGCCTTGCCGGCCCTGCTTGCGGCGCGCCGGCATATCCGCCTTGGGGGTGCACTGGCTGCCGTTCTCGTCGCGGCCCATGTCGGCTTCGGCTATGTCAGGCTTGCTGCCAAGGTCGAACCCGCAACCCGCGCAATCGACGTCCGCATCGTGCAGCCGGCCGTCGACCTCAGCGAAAAGTGGGACCCTTCAGTGCCCGACCGGATTTTCGCTACACTGATGGGGCTTTCGGCCAAGGCGCCAGAGACTGGTCATGCCAAGCCGCAATTGATCCTGTGGCCGGAAACCTCCGTGCCGTTTTTTTTCGCCGAACGTCCCGATGCGCTGACCGCGCTGGGAGAGATGCTTGGCGACGGCCAGACGCTGATCGCCGGCGTCGTCCGGGAGGAAGGCGGGTCGGCGGATGATGCCGACAGGCGGTACTACAATTCGGTGGTGGCGATCGACGACAAGGGTCAATTCGCCGATGCAGTCGACAAGGTTCATCTGGTGCCCTTTGGCGAATATCTGCCTTTTGCCGACCTGCTTGGCCGCTTGGGACTCAAACAACTAGTCGCCGGGCCGACAACCTACGCGGCGGGCAATGAGCGGCACCCGATCGCGTTGCCCGGCGGCATCCGCGTGCTTCCGTTCATTTGCTACGAAGTCATCTTTCCCGATCTGGTGGCGGTTGACGCAACGTCAGCTGAGCTTATTGTGAATGTCACGAACGACGCGTGGTTCGGTGACACGCCGGGTCCGTACCAGCATTTCAGGCAGGCGCAGATTCGTGCGGTGGAGAACGGGGTGCCATTGTTGCGTGCAGCCAATAACGGCATTTCCGCTGTCGTCGATCCGCGCGGACACATCCTCGACGCGCTGGCGATCGACGCCCGCGGAGCCATCGATGTCCACGTGCCGATTTCCAATCGAGCCATCGTTTCTTCCAGCCAAAGACGCATTAATGGACTGATGATCATGTTGCTGTTCGCGCTCGCCGCTTTCACAATGAATGTAAGGCAACGGCTACGGGCGAATTGACAGTCGACACATTAGAAACTCATACTGTAACCGCCTGAAATTTCTCGAAGTCAGCACGTCGGTTCTGTTGGGGCACTGGCCGCCGGCTTCGTTTTGGGCAGAAAAAACACAAAAAGCCGGAAAAATTCGGCGAGGAAAAAATGGCAGAAGAAAACAAGAAGAAGCCGAATCCTATCGACATCCATGTCGGAAGTCGCATCAGGCTTCGCCGCAATATGTTGGGAATGAGCCAGGAAAAGCTGGGCGAGAACCTCGGTATAACGTTTCAGCAGATACAGAAATACGAAAAGGGTACCAATCGCGTTGGCGCCAGCCGTTTGCAGGCAATCGCCTCGATACTGGGTGTGCCCGTCGCTTTCTTTTTCGAGGACGCGCCGGGCCAGGAGGCCGTGGGCAACCGCGGATTTGCCGAAGATGCATCAATGGCTTCTGCCGTCGAATTCTGCGGCAGTCCTGAAGGTCTTCAACTCAACCGGGCCTTCGTCAAGATCACCGACGTGAAGATACGCCGCAAGGTTATCGAGCTTGTAAAGGCCCTTTCCTCCGACGCAGTCGATTGATTACGCAGATTGGTCTGGGTCGATTGATTGGGTAGCCGTTGAAAAGTCGAAGATAGCGAAGCCGTCATTGCGGGGCAGGCAATTTCTTGCGATCTCGCGCATCGTGGAATTTACATCCCGCAGGCATGCAGGAGGGCGGATCGATTTTGCTCGACAGCCATGCTCAAAGTCTTTCTCATCAACGTGTTGAAGCTAAAGCACGTGCTGGAGCCAAGCAGGCTGGCGGCATCCTGCCGGCGGTCAAAGTGGTACAAGATAATGGTGCCCACCGCTTGACGAGCGCTGCCCGGCACAGCTAACACGTGGCGCGCCAATCGGCAGCGTGCCGATGATTTTTCAAGAGGGGACACCCGTGACGCGGCAAAACTATCTATTCACCTCGGAATCCGTTGCCGAGGGTCATCCCGACAAGGTCTGCGACCGTATCTCCGACGAGATCGTCGATCTGGTCTATCGCGAGGCCAGAAAGACCGGCATGGACCCCTGGAAGGTCCGCGTCGCCTGCGAAACGCTGGCGACCACGAATCGCGTCGTCATCGCCGGCGAGGTGCGCGTCCCCGAGACCCTGCTCAAGAAGGACAAGGCCGGCAACATCCTGATGGATGCCGCCGGTCATCCGCTCGTCAATCCGGCCAAGTTCAAGTCGGCCGCCCGCAAGGCGATCCGCGAAATCGGCTATGAACAGGCCGGTTTCCACTGGAAGACGGCAAAGATCGAGGTTCTGCTGCATGGCCAGTCGCCGGATATCGGCCAGGGCGTCGACAATGCCTCCGACCGGCAAGGCGAGGAAGGGGCCGGCGACCAGGGCATCATGTTCGGCTATGCCTGCCGCGAGACCCCGGATCTGATGCCGGCGCCGATCTACTACAGCCACAAGATCCTCGAACTGCTGGCCGCCGCGCGCCATGAAGGCAACGGCGATGCCGGCCGGCTCGGGCCGGACGCCAAGAGCCAGGTCACCGTCCGCTATATCGACGGCAAGGCGGCGGAAGTGACGCAAATCGTGTTGTCCACCCAGCACCTCGACGCCAGCTGGGATTCGAAGAAGGTCCGCAACGTCGTCGAACCCTATATTCGCGAGGCGCTGGGCGACCTGAAGATCGCCGACAGCTGCAACTGGTACATCAACCCGACAGGCAAGTTCGTCATCGGCGGGCCCGACGGCGACGCCGGCCTGACCGGGCGCAAGATCATCGTCGACACTTACGGCGGTGCTGCGCCTCATGGCGGCGGGGCTTTTTCCGGCAAGGACACCACCAAGGTCGATCGTTCCGCGGCCTATGCGGCCCGCTACCTCGCCAAGAACGTGGTGGCGGCGAAGCTCGCCGATCGCTGCACCATCCAGCTTTCCTACGCCATAGGCGTGGCCCAGCCGCTGTCGGTCTATGTCGACCTGCACGGCACCGGCAGGGTCGATGAGGCAAAGCTCGAGCAGGCGCTGCGCACCGTGATGGATCTGTCGCCGTCCGGCATCCGCCGCCATCTCGATCTCAACAAGCCGATTTATGCCAAGACGTCGTCTTATGGTCATTTCGGCCGCAAGGCGGGCCGCGACGGGTCCTTCTCCTGGGAAAAGACCGACCTCGCCAAGGCTCTCAAGGACGCACTCGCCGAAGCGCCTGCCGAAGCAGTCGCGGCCTAGCCGCGGCGTCCATAGATCCGGAAGACATGGATCCGAAAGACCGGCCAAGCCGTGCGACCGAAGCATTTTTCGGTCGCCGGCGCGGCAAGGCCATCCGTCCGCAGCAGGCAGCGGCACTGGAAAGCGGTTTCAGCACCTACCGGCTTGATCTGACGGCCGGACCGCCGGCCGACTTGCACAGCCTGTTCGAAGCCGATGTCCGCGCCATTCATCTCGAAATTGGTTTTGGTGGCGGCGAGCACCTGCTGCATCGGGCGACGGCGGCTCCTGAGACCGGTTTTGTCGGCGTCGAGCCTTTCGTCAACGGCATGGCCAAGATGATGATGGCGGTCAGGGAACGGCCGCTTGCCAATCTTCGGGTCTATGACGACGACGCCACGCGCCTGCTCGACTGGCTCCCGCAAGCCTCGCTCGGCGGCATCGACCTTCTCTATCCCGATCCCTGGCCGAAGAAGAAACACTGGAAGCGCCGCTTCGTCAGTCCGGTCAATCTCGACCGTTTCGCGCGCGTGCTGAAGTCAGGCGGAACATTCCGCTTTGCGTCCGATATCGATAGCTATGTGAACTGGACGCTGCTGCACTGCCGGGCACATGAAGCGTTTGCGTGGCAGGCTGAAGAGGCAGCCGACTGGCAGCGGCCTTATAAGGGTTGGCCGGGTACACGCTACGAGGCGAAGGCCGTTCGCGAAGGCCGGCGGCCAGCCTACCTCACCTTCGTCCGAAGATAGTCCTATTCAAAGCGCGCCTAGGCGCGCTTTGACGTCGATGAGGACCAGAGATGTCCTCGTCCATGCGTCGCCGGACTTAGACTTAGAAGCGGCCGATCTTGTTGAAGGCGGCCGGATCCATGCCGAGATTGCGCAGATCGCGTGCGCGCGGCTTGCGGCCGGCTTCGACGGCGTGCGAAGCGGCGACGGCGCTGCCGAAGACGGTGAAGAAATCGCCGATGGCCGAGAAAACCTTGCGGTTGGTCATGATTATGCCCTTTCGCCTGCTGCAATGCGTGATTGATTTTGTGCAACGCAGCATAGATAGGCGCGTACTGCCTGATATCACAGGGACGTTGGCGCATGGCCGCCATGCGCCCTGTGCAACGCTGCCGCCCCCAACAGTTTCGCCCACCCTGCATGCGGACAATTCATCTGCTTACCGACACGGACTGCATGCGGACTTGAAACGACGGCTGCGATCGTCTATATCAGGCTCAAATTCTTGGTCGGTATGGCGAAGAGTGGGTCCACCCGGTCCCGCTCTTTTTTGTTACCTTCCGGCCGCCGACGAAGCGACAGGAATAGAATGACGGCAACGGTACCCGACAGCGACGACCGCATCATCCGCGAAAGCGGCATCGATGCGCGCATCGCGCTGATCGTGCAGCCGGTTCTGCGTGCCATTGGCTTCCGCCTTGTCAGGGTGCATCTGACGGGCCAGAACGGGCTGACGCTGCAGATCATGGCCGAACGCGAGGACGGCACCATGACCGTCGAGGATTGCGAAGAGGTCAGCCGGGCGGTGTCGCCGGCGCTCGATGTCGATGATCCGATCGAAAAGGCGTATCATCTCGAAGTGTCGTCGCCGGGGATCGACCGGCCGCTGGTCCGAAAGTCGGATTTCGCGACCTGGACGGGTCATCTGGTGAAGATGGAAACCTCGGTCCTCGTCGCCGACCGCAAGCGCTTCAAGGGCAAGATCGCCGAGAGCGACGCGGACGGCGTGCTGATCGAGCGCGACAAGGCGGCCTATGGCGAACAGCCGACGGTGCGTGTGCCCTACGATTCGATTGCCGAAGCACGGCTGATCCTGACCGACGACCTTATCCGCGACGCACTGTCGAAGGACAACAGGGCGCGCAAGGAAGCCAAGAAGCGCCGCGGCGAGCCCGAAGACGCGCCAGAGAGCGTAGAAGCGGGCGTAGAAGATGAAACCGAACAGGAAATGTGATTGGGCTGCCGGGCGCAAAGGCTCGGCAACAAGCTCGGGAGAAAAAAGATGGTTGTAAGCGCAAACAGGCTCGAACTGCTGCAGATCGCCGATGCGGTCGCGCGTGAGAAGTCGATCGACAAGTCGATCGTCATCGCCGCCATGGCCGATGCGATCCAGAAGGCGGCGCGCTCGCGCTATGGCCAGGAAACCAACATCCGTGCCGACATCAATCCGAATACCGGCGAGATGAAGCTGCAGCGGCTGATGGAAGTGGTGGAGAAGGTCGACGACTATGCGACGCAGATCGCCATATCCTCGGCGCGTGAGCGCAATCCCGACGCCCAGCTCGGCGACTTCATTGCCGAACAGCTGCCGCCGATGGATTTCGGCCGCATCGCCGCCCAGTCGGCCAAGCAGGTCATCGTGCAGAAGGTGCGCGAGGCCGAGCGTGACCGCCAGTACGACGAGTACAAGGACCGTATCGGCGAGATCGTCAACGGTACTGTCAAACGCGTCGAATACGGCAACGTCATCGTCGATCTCGGCCGCGGTGAGGCGATAATCCGTCGCGACGAGCTGATCCCGCGCGAAAATTACAAATATGGCGATCGCGTCCGCGCCTATGTCTATGACGTGCGCCGCGAGCAGCGCGGTCCGCAGATATTCCTGTCGCGCACCCATCCGCAGTTCATGGCGAAGCTGTTCACCATGGAAGTGCCGGAAATCTACGACGGCATTATCGAGATCAAGTCGGTCGCCCGCGATCCGGGTTCGCGCGCCAAGATCGCCGTCATCTCGCGTGACAGTTCCATCGATCCGGTCGGCGCCTGTGTCGGCATGCGCGGCAGCCGCGTTCAGGCGGTGGTCGGCGAATTGCAGGGCGAAAAGATCGACATCATTCCGTGGTCGCCTTCGGCCGCTTCCTTCATCGTCAACGCGCTGCAGCCGGCGGAAGTCGCCAAGGTCGTGCTCGACGAGGATGCCGAACGCATCGAGGTCGTGGTGCCGGACGACCAGCTGTCGCTGGCCATCGGCCGCCGCGGCCAGAACGTCCGGCTCGCCTCGCAGCTCACCGGCTGGGATATTGACATCCTGACCGAGCAGGAAGAGAGCGAGCGACGCCAGAAGGAGTTCGTCGAACGCTCGGCTCTGTTCATGGATGCGCTCAACGTCGACGAGATGGTCGGCCAGGTGCTCGCCTCCGAAGGCTTCACCAGCGTCGAGGAAGTCGCCTATGTCGATGCCGACGAGATCGCGTCGATCGATGGCTTCGACGAGGACACCGCCTCGGAAATCCAGGCTCGCGCCCGCGAATATCTGGAGAAGATCGAAGCCGAGCATGACGAGAAGCGTAAGGCGCTCGGCGTCAAGGACGAGTTGCGTGAGATTCCAGGCGTGACCACCGCCATGATGGTGACGCTCGGCGAGGATGGCGTGAAGACGATCGAGGATTTCGCCGGCTATGCAGCCGATGATCTGACCGGCTGGAAGGAACGCAAGGACGGCGAGACGAAGGTATTCCCGGGCGTGCTCGCCAATCACGGCGTGTCGCGGGCCGATGCTGAACAGATGGTTCTGGCTGCTCGCCTCAAGGCCGGCTGGATCACCGAAGACGAGCTTGCAGCCGAAGACGTGCCGGCTGACGACGCCGTTGGTGCGTGAGGTGAAACCGCATCGCACACAAGCCGCCCTTGGACGAGATGAACGATCGCACTTGCATCGTCACGCGCAGACAGGCCGAACCGGATGAACTGATCCGTTTCGTCGTCGGCCCGGATTCGGCCGTCGTTCCGGATATCAAGAAAAACCTGCCCGGACGCGGTTGCTGGGTGACTGCCGACCGCCTACATATCGATAAGGCGGCAGCGAAAAACCTGTTCGCTCGCGCCTTCAAGGCGCAGGTGACCGTGCCGACCGATCTCGGCGGCATGGTCGACGGGCTGCTTTCCAGATACGCTCTGGGCATGCTCGGTCTTGCCCGCAAAGCAGGCGCGATCGCGCTCGGCGCCACCAAGGTCGAGAGCGCGGTGCGTGGCGGGCTGGCGCTTTTCGTGTTGCATGCGACCGAGGCGTCAGATGACGGCGTCCGCAAGATCAGCCAGGCGCGACGGGCAACCGTCCACCTCGGTGGCCCCGCCATCGTTGCCTACAAACTTTTCTCCGAGGCCGAGTTGAGCTTGGCATTGGGGGGTACAAATGTGATACATGCTGCCGTTCTCGCGGGAGACGCGGGCAGGGCGGTCCAGAAGCGCATGGTTGCGCTCGACCGGTATCGGGGCGGTTCCCCGGACGATCTGGCAATGCTTGCGGCCGTTGCTGACGAAGATGATGCCGCAGAGGATATGGAATGAGCGATACGAAATCGGGCGACGACAAGACGTTGAGTGTTACGCCGAAGAAGACTTTGACGCTGAAGCGCCCCGGTACGGAACAGGGCACCGTGCGCCAGAGCTTCTCGCATGGCCGTACCAAGGCGGTCGTGGTCGAGACCAAGAAGCGCAAGTTCTCGCTGCCCGGTGACAAGCCGGAGCCGGCTGCTGCCCCTGTGTCCGTCTTCACCCCGAAGCCACCGGTCGCGGCAGCGCCGGTTGTGCAGGAAGCGCCCAAGGCGCCGCCGCCTCCGCCGCCGGTCGAACGCGGCGGCATGGTGCTGAACCAATTGTCGCGCGATGAAATGGAGGCGCGCCGCCGGGCCCTTGAGGGTTCGAAGGTGCGCGACGTCGAGGATCGCCAGCGCGCCATCGACGAGGCCAAGCGCCGCGCCGAGGATGAAGAGCGCCGCCGTCGCGAACGCGAGGAATCCGCGCGCCGCCAGGCCGAGGAAGAAGCCCGGCTGCAGGCCGAGGCCGAGTCCCGCCGGCGTGCCGAGGAAGAGGCGCGCCGCCGCGCGCCGCTGACCGCCGAACTGGCGACAGTCGACGACGAGGACATCAAGCCGAAGCGGACCGGCGCCGGCGCCCCGGTGCGCCGTCCGGTCACGCCGGAAGTGGCGCGTCCGGCCAAGCCGACCAAGGGCGAGGAAGATCGCCGCCGCGGCAAGCTGACGCTGAATGCCGCACTTTCCGATGAGGATGCGCGTGCGCGTTCGCTGTCGTCGATGCGTCGGCGCCAGGAGAAATTCAAGCGCGCGCTGCATAACGAACCGCGCGAGAAAGTCATGCGCGAAGTGATACTTCCCGAAACCATCACCATCCAGGAACTGGCGCAGCGCATGTCCGAGCGCGCCGTCGATGTGGTCAAGTTCTTCATGAAACAGGGCCAGATCCTGAAGCCGGGCGACGTCATCGACGCCGACACGGCCGAACTGGTCGCTACCGAATTCGGCCACACGGTTCGCCGCGTCGCCGAGTCCGACATCGAGGAAGGCCTCTTCAACATCGCCGATCGTCCCGAGGATCTCGAGCCGCGTCCGCCGGTGGTGACCATCATGGGCCATGTCGATCACGGCAAGACGTCGCTGCTCGATGCCATCCGCAATGCCAATGTTGTGTCCGGCGAGGCCGGCGGCATCACCCAGCATATCGGCGCCTATCAGGTCGAGAAGAACGGTAACAAGATCACCTTCATCGATACGCCCGGCCACGCCGCCTTCACGGCAATGCGCGCCCGTGGCGCTCAGGCGACCGACATTGCCATCCTGGTAGTGGCGGCCGACGACAGCGTGATGCCGCAGACGATCGAATCGATCAGCCATGCCAAGGCGGCCGGCGTTCCGATCATTGTGGCGATCAACAAGATCGACAAGCATGACGCCGACCCGCAGAAGGTGCGCTCGGAACTACTGCGCCACGAAGTCTTCGTCGAATCGATGGGCGGCGAGGTGCTGGACGTCGAAGTGTCGGCGACCAAGGGCACCAATCTCGACAAGCTGCTCGAAGCGATCCTGCTGCAGGCCGAAATCCTCGACCTGAAGGCCAATCCGGACCGCACCGCCGAGGGCGTCGTCATCGAAGCTCAGCTCGACAAGGGCCGCGGCCCCGTCGCCACGGTGCTGGTCCAGACCGGCACGCTGATGCCTGGCGACATCCTCGTTGCCGGTAACGAATGGGGCCGGGTGCGCGCACTGGTCAACGACCGTGGCGGGCAGATCAAGGAAGCGCCGCCGGCGATGCCGGTGGAAGTGCTCGGTCTGCAGGGAACCCCGCAGGCCGGCGACCGCTTCGCCGTCGTCAACAACGAGGCCCGCGCCCGCGAGATCACCGAATATCGCCAGCGTCTGGCGCGTGAGAAGGCGGTGGCCAAGCATGCCGGCCAGCGTGGTTCGCTCGAACAGATGATGTCGCAACTGCAGACGAGCGGGCTGAAGGAATTCCCGCTGGTCATCAAGGGCGACGTGCAGGGCTCGATCGAGGCGATCAACGCAGCGCTGGACAAGCTCGGCACCGACGAGGTGCGTGCGCGCATCGTTCATGCGGGCGCCGGCGGCATCACCGAAAGCGATGTCTCGCTGGCGGAAACCTCTGGCGCCGCAATCATCGGCTTCAACGTTCGCGCCAATGTGCAGGCGCGTGCGGCGGCTGCGGCCGCAGGCATCGAGATCCGCTATTACTCGATCATCTACAACCTCGTGGATGACGTGAAGGCGGCGCTGTCCGGCCTGCTGTCGCCGGAGCGTCGCGAGACCTTCATCGGCAATGCCGAGATCCTTGAGATCTTCGACATCACCAAGGTCGGCAAGATCGCCGGCTGCCGTGTCACCGAAGGCAAGGTCGAGCGCGGTGCGGGCGTTCGCCTGATCCGCGACAACGTCGTCATCCACGAAGGCACGCTGAAGACGCTGAAGCGCTTCAAGGACGAAGTTGCGGAGGTTCCGGGTGGCCAGGAATGCGGCATGGCCTTCCAGAACTACGAAGACATGCGCGTCGGCGACGTCATCGAGTGCTTCCGCGTCGAGATGGTGACCAGGACGCTCTGAGTTCGAGCAACTTGAGTTCGAGCATTTACAGACCGGGCGGTGGTCGAAAGGCTGCCGCCTAAACCATGATCCCGAAAAGTGGTATCCGGGTTCGGAGAGGATCATGGTCAACAAAAAATAGAGCCTGATCCATTCCGATTTCTATCGGGATGGATCAGGCTTTAAAGCATATGAGACATGCGGCGCGGTCCCATCCCGTGCCTCACGATTTCAGGATAGAGAAAAATGCCCCGTTCAACCACGTCAGGTCCATCCCAGCGCATGCTTCGCGTCGGCGAGCAGGTGCGGCATGCGCTGTCGGAAACCTTGCAACGTGGCGAGATCCTCGATCCGCTGATCGAGAATTCGGTGGTTTCGGTCTCGGAGGTGCGCATGTCGCCCGATCTGAAGATCGCCACCGCTTTCGTCTCGCCGCTTGGCGCCAGTGATGCCGATGCGGTGGTCGAGGCGCTCAACAAGCATGCGAAATTCGTGCGCGGCCGCGTTTCCGGCGCGCTCCGGCAGATGAAGTACATGCCGGAATTCCGCTTCCGGCTCGACACCAGCTACGACAATTTCCAGAAGATCAACGAATTGTTGCACTCGCCCGAAGTGGCGCGCGATCTCGGCCCAGACGCCCAGATCGGCGACCAGAACAAAGACAACGACAAGGACGAAAAATAGTGGCGCGTCGCGGCAAGAAGAAGGGTCGGCCGATCTCCGGCTGGCTGGTGCTGGACAAACCCGTCGGCATGGGTTCGACCGAAGCCGTCTCCAAGATCAAATGGCTGTTCCAGGCGGAAAAGGCCGGCCATGCCGGCACGCTCGACCCGCTCGCTTCCGGCATGCTGCCGATCGCGCTCGGCGAAGCGACCAAGACCGTCCCCTATGTCCAGGATGGCGCCAAGGTCTACCGCTTCACGGTTGCCTGGGGTGAGGAGCGTTCGACCGATGACCTCGAAGGGCCGGTGACGAAAAGCTCCGACCAGCGTCCGGCTGAAGCCGATGTGCTTTTGCTGATGCCGAAATACACCGGCGTCATCATGCAGACACCGCCGCAATTTTCGGCCATCAAGATCGCAGGCGAGCGCGCCTATGATCTTGCCCGCGACGGCGCGACGGTCGACATTCCGGCGCGGGAAGTCGAGATCGGCCGCCTCGACCTGATCGAGCACAGTGCTGACAGCACCATTTTCGAGGTCGAATGCGGCAAGGGCACCTATGTCCGCTCGCTGGCCCGCGACATGGGCCGCGATCTCGGCTGTTTCGGTCACATCGCCGAACTGCGCCGGATCGAGGTCGAGCCGTTCACGCAGGAAGACTTCGTCACCATCGCCGAGCTGGAAGCCGCCCGCTTCGGCGAACAGCCCGATGAGGGTTCGGATTCAGCGGACACGGTGCCGGTCGACTTCGACGCCATCGACGCGTTTCTGGTCGACACGTCAGCCGCGCTCGACTGCCTGCCGCAGATCGCGATCAGCGACGACGCGGCAACAAAAATCCGCCTCGGCAACCCGGTCATCATCCGTGGCCGCGACGCGCCGGTGGAAGCCGAGGAAGCCTGCGCCACGGCGCGCGGCAAGCTGGTCGCCATCGGCGCCATCGAGCAAGGCATGTTCAAGCCGAAGCGGGTCTTTGCCGGCTGAGCCCCCTCGTCTAATCTCGATCAGAGGTACATTCGAGGGGCACATGGCAAAGGCCGAGACGATCAGGAAGCGGGCGCCGGTGACAGCACGGCGGCCGCCGATCGGCGCATCACCAGGCACACTGATCGCCGACCCTGCGGCGCGGCGCAGCGAACTGCGACTGACACTGATGTCGCCCGACAAATTCGAGACAATCGAAGATGCCAGCATCAACGACCTGAATGCTCATTGCAACGCATGGCCGGTCATCTGGCTCGATTGCACCGGTCTCGCCAACATCCCGCTGATCGAGGAGATCGGCCGGACTTTCAGCCTGCATCCGCTGGCGCTGGAAGACGTCGTCAACACCGGCCAGCGGCCGAAGGTGGACTTCTTCGAGGACCATGCCTTCGTCGTCGTCAGGATGATCGACGACGTCACCGCGCATCGCTACGAGCAGATCGCGGTCTTCTTCGGCAGGAACTTCGTCGTCACCTTCCAGGAGCGCGAAGGCGATCCGTTCGATCCCGTGCGCAAGCGCATCGAAAGCTCGATGCCCAACCGGCTGCGCTCACGCGGCGCCGACTATCTCGCCTATGCGCTGATCGACGCTATCGTCGACAGTTATTTCCCGCCGATCGAGACCGCCGGCGACTTGGTCGACAGCATCGAGGACCAGATGCTGCGCGCGGCGGACAAGCACCAGATGCGGCGGCTTCACGAGTTGCGGCGCGACGCCAATGTGCTGAAGGGGGTGCTTTGGCCGATGCGCGACGCGCTGGCGACGCTGATCCGCAACGACGTGCCCTACGTCAAGCCCGAGACCAAGATCTTCCTGAACGACACGCTCGATCACTCGCTTCGGCTCATCGAACTGGTCGAAACCCAGCGCGACATGCTGACCGGTCTGATCGAGATGCATCTGTCGCTGAGTCAGGCACGCACCAGCGACGTCATCAGCTATCTGACGATCGTCTCGGTGATCTTCATCCCGCTCACCTTTCTCGCTGGCGTGTGGGGCATGAACTTCGACCCCGAAGCCTCGCCATGGAACATGCCGGAGCTGAGGGCCCAATACGGCTATCCGGCAGCGCTGGTGTTCATGGCCGTTGTCGCGCTCGGGCTTGTCGCCTTCTTCAGATGGAAGAAGTGGCTTTAGCCGAGGCGAAATCTTCGTTTGTGCAGCAAAAAGCCGGCTTGTGAATTGGGCTGGTGTTTTTGCCTGAATTGCCCTATATGCGCCGCAGCATCGTGCAATGCCACGTTGCTTGTACCGGCCCCTGCTGGACGACATCCCGGCCGAGGGCGTCCCGTTTCCTCAAACAGATAAGGAAAAAACACGATGTCGATTACTGCCGAGCGCAAGAAGGAATTGATGGGTGAATTCGCAACCGCTAAGGGCGATACCGGGTCTCCGGAAGTCCAGGTGGCCATCCTTTCCGAGCGCATCAAGAACCTGACCGACCATTTCAAGGACCACAAGAAGGATAACCATTCCCGCCGTGGTCTGCTCGCTCTCGTCTCCCAGCGCCGCAGCCTGCTTGATTATCTCAAGCGCAAGGACGACGCGCGCTATCAGACGCTGATCGAGAAGCTTGGTCTGCGCCGTTGACGAATTGACCGGCGGGTTCTTTCGAGAGCCCGCCGGTCGCGCATTGGAGCAGTCCATTGCTTCAATGAAGGAAGTAGAGCGCCGCGCTTCGATTTGGACGCGCACATGGGACGCTCTGAAACTTTGAATTTGCGCAAGGCATTTCCGAGAGCCGCGGTTTTCGGGTCATGCGCAAGGCCAGTCGGATCGATTGGCCAGACCCGGTTTCGATATAGCACAGGGCCATTCGAAACCGCCCATGGACGGTCATGGGGCAGGATTGCAGGACGCTCGCGCGGCACCCGCGCCGGATTTACCCGAGCTTCCCGTTGTCTTGCCCGTGGCTGCCCGAGAAACGAAGCCAAGGGAAAGGGGCACTCGCGCACGGTGAAATGGCGCGGCCCTTTCCGCATATGAAGGACAAGACATGTTCAATCACCACAAAGTGGAAATCGAATGGGGCGGCCGTCCGCTCATCCTCGAAACCGGCAAGATTGCGCGCCAGGCTGACGGCGCGGTGCTCGCCACCTACGGCGAAACCAAGGTTCTCGCCACCGTCGTTTCGATGAAGGAACCAAAACCGGGCCTCGATTTCTTCCCGCTGACCGTCAACTACCAGGAAAAGACCTATGCCGCCGGCAAGATCCCGGGCGGCTATTTCAAGCGCGAAGGCCGTCCGAGCGAAAAGGAAACGCTGGTTTCCCGTCTCATCGACCGTCCGATCCGCCCACTCTTCGCTGACGGTTACAAGAACGACACGCAGATCGTTGTCACCGTCGTCCAGCATGATCTCGAAAACGACCCGGACATCCTGTCGATCGTCGCCACCTCGGCGGCTTTGACGCTGTCCGGCGTCCCTTTCATGGGTCCGATCGGCGGCGCCCGCGTCGGCTACATCAACGGCGAATATGTGCTCAATCCGCATGTCGACGAGATGCAGGAATCCAAGCTTGACCTGATCGTCGCCGGCACCTCCGACGCCGTGCTGATGGTCGAGTCCGAAGCCAAGGAACTCGGCGAGGATCTGATGCTCGGCGCCGTCATGTTCGGCCATCGCGGCTTCCAGCCGGTGATCGACGCCATCATCAAGCTGGCAGAAGTCGCCGCCAAGGATCCGCGTGACTTCACCGCGCCGGATTATTCGGCGCTTGAAGCCGAGATGCTGAAGATCGTCGAAGGCGAGCTTCGCGATGCCTACAAGATCACCGACAAGCAGAAGCGCTATGCCGCCGTCGACGCCGTCAAGGCGAAGGTCAAGGCTGCGTTCGCACCCGCCGAAGGCGAAGAAGCCAAGTATACGTCCGAGCAGATCGGCACCGTGTTCAAGGAGCTCCAGGCCAAGGTCGTGCGCTGGAACATCCTCGACACCGGTTCGCGCATCGACGGCCGCGATCTGAAGACGGTTCGCAAGATCGTCTCCGAAGTCGGCGTCCTGCCGCGCACCCACGGCTCGGCGCTGTTCACCCGCGGCGAGACCCAGGCGCTGGTCGTCGCCACGCTCGGCACCGGCGAGGACGAGCAGTATGTCGATTCGCTGACCGGCATGTACAAGGAGAAGTTCCTCCTTCACTACAACTTCCCTCCCTATTCGGTCGGTGAAACCGGTCGCATGGGTTCGCCCGGCCGCCGCGAAATCGGCCACGGCAAGCTCGCCTGGCGCGCGATCCGCCCGATGCTGCCGACATCGGACCAGTTCCCCTACACGCTGCGCGTCGTCTCGGAGATCACCGAGTCCAACGGCTCGTCGTCGATGGCTACCGTCTGCGGCACCTCGCTGGCGCTGATGGATGCCGGTGTGCCGCTGGCCAAGCCGGTCGCCGGCATCGCCATGGGTCTGATCAAGGAAGGCGAGCGCTTCGCGGTGCTCTCCGACATCCTCGGCGACGAGGACCATCTCGGCGACATGGACTTCAAGGTTGCCGGCACCGCCAACGGCATCACCTCGCTGCAGATGGACATCAAGATCGAGGGCATCACCGAGGAGATCATGAAGATCGCACTGGATCAGGCCAAGGACGGCCGCCAGCATATCCTCGGCGAAATGGGCCATGCGCTGTCCGGCGCGCGCTCCGAACTCGGCGAATTCGCGCCGCGCATCGAGGTCATGCACATCCCGACCGACAAGATCCGCGACGTGATCGGCTCGGGCGGCAAGGTCATCCGCGAGATCGTCGAAAAGACCGGCGCCAAGATCAACATCGAGGACGACGGCACGGTCAAGATCGCTTCGTCCAACGCCAAGGAGATCGAGGCGGCGAAGAAGTGGATCCACACCATCGTCGCCGAGCCGGAAGTCGGCGAAATCTACGAGGGCACGGTCGTCAAGACAGCCGACTTCGGCGCTTTCGTCAACTTCTTCGGTCCGCGTGACGGCCTCGTCCACATCTCGCAGCTCGCCAATGATCGCGTCGCCAAGACCTCCGACGTCGTCAAGGAAGGCGACAAGGTCTGGGTCAAGCTGATGGGCTTCGACGAACGCGGCAAGGTCCGCCTGTCGATGAAGGTCGTCGACCAGGCCACCGGCAAGGAAATCGCCCGCGACAAGAAGGCCGACGGCGAAGAAGACGCTGCCTGAGCGATCTGACCGAACAATCGAAACGGGCGCGCCGACAGGTCGCGCCCGCTTTCATTTTCTGGTCAAGCCAGCTGCACTTCGAGATCGAAAAATGTCCGCTGAACCGCTGAAGACACTGTTCCATCCGTTCGAGGCGGAGGCTGTTTCCTTGCCGCGTAAGGGCGAGCGTGTCCTCTTTCTGGGCGCTGAGCCGGGCTTCCGCCTGCCCGAAGGTTTTGATGCAGCACTGCATCTGGTGCGAGGCTTCCGGCCGCACTTTCGCGCGCTGCAGGCGGCCGGTTTCACCGTCACGCCGCGCCTGCAGGGCGAAGGTTTCGATGCGGCACTGGTGCTTGCCGGCCGTCATCGCGGGCAAAACGAATTGCGCATTGCCGAGGCGATCGAGTGTGTGAGGCCGGGCGGATCGATTGTCGTTGCCGGCGCCAAGGACGATGGCATTGCCAGCCTGCGCAAGCGCATCGACGAGCTTGTGCCGCTCGATGGCCATTTGCCGAAACATCACGGCATCGCCTTCTGGTTCCATCGACCGGCCGATGCTGCGGTCGCGGCAGCGCTTCGCGCCGCCAATCCAGCCCTTCTGCTCGAGGCCCGGTTCCGCACCGCGCCAGGCATGTTCTCTTTCGACAAGATCGATGCAGGTTCGAGATTGCTGGTCGAAAATCTGCCCGGCGATCTGCGTGGCAGCGTTGCCGATTTCTGCGCCGGCTGGGGCTATGTGGCGGCCGAAATCGCCGCCCGCTCACCTGGCATATCGGCGCTCGATCTCTACGAGGCCGAGTTCGATGCGCTGGAGACGGCGAAAGGCAATATCGGCAACACAGCGGCGGAACCCAATTTCTTCTGGATCGATCTTTTGAGCGAGCCGGTCGAGCGGCGCTATGACGCCATCGCCATGAACCCGCCCTTCCATCGCAGCCGGGCGGCCGAGCCCGAGATCGGCGCCGGCATGATCCGCGCCGCGGCAAAGGCGCTGAAGCCGGGCGGGCGGCTGTTCATGGTGGCGAACCGCCAGCTTCCCTACGAGCCGGTGCTGGCGGCCGCCTTCTCCAGCCATGCCGAGATCGCCCGCGACGGCATGTTCAAGGTTTTCGCGGCGCGCCGCTGAAGGCTGGTTCACGCGGACAACGGCATCTTCTGCGGCCGAAATTACTCTCGTCCGCTGTCGGTCCGCTTCAGCTCGTCGAGCGTCGGCATCGACACGATGTGGTAGCCGGAATCGACATAGTGGATTTCGCCGGTGACGCCCGACGACAGGTCGGACAGCAGATAGAGCGCGGAACCACCGACTTCGTCGATGGTCACTGTGCGGCGCAGCGGCGAGTTGCGCTGCTGGTAGGAAAACATGTGGCGTGCGTCGGAAATCCCGGCGCCGGCCAGTGTCCGCACCGGTCCGGCGGATATGCCGTTCACCCTGATGCCGCGCGGGCCGTAGTCGTTGGCGAGATAGCGGACGCTGGCTTCAAGCCCGGCCTTGGCGACGCCCATGACGTTGTAGTTCGGCATGACGCGGACCGAACCGGCATAGGTCAGCGTGATCATCGAGCCGCCGTCCCTCATCAGCGCGGCCGCATGACGGGCGACCTCGGTGAAGGAATAGCAGGAGATGACCATGGTGCGGACGAAATTGTCGCGGCTGGTGTCGGCGTAAAGGCCTTTCAGCTCGTTCTTGTCGGAAAAGCCGATGGCGTGGACGACGAAGTCCAGCCCGCCCCAGGCCTCGCCCAAGGTCTCGAAGGTAGCGGCAACCGATGCGCTGTCCTCGACGTCGCAAGGCACGACCAGCGAGGAGCCGAGTTTGTCGGCGAGCGGCTTGACCCGGCGCCCGAAGGCTTCGCCCTGATAGGTGAAGGCGAGTTCCGCCCCATGTTCGGACAGTTTCCGGGCGATGCCCCAGGCGATCGAATGGTCGTTGGCGACACCCATGACAAGCCCGCGCTTGCCCTTCATCAATCCGTCCATGGTTGGCAGTCCTTATGCGGAATAGCGCTGGAAAATCAGCGTTGCGTTGGTGCCGCCGAAACCGAACGAGTTGGACAGGACGGTGTCGATCCTGGCATCGTCGATGCGCTCTCGCACGATCGGCATACCCTCGAATTCCGGATCGAGCTGCTCGATATGGGCGCTCTCGCCGATGAATCCGCCTTGCATCATCAGGATCGAGTAGATCGATTCCTGCACGCCGGCCGCACCCAGCGAGTGGCCGGTCAGCGATTTCGTCGAGGTGATGAACGGCATGTTTTCGCCGAACACCTCGCGGATCGCGCCCATCTCCCTGGAGTCGCCGACCGGCGTCGAGGTGCCGTGCGTGTTGATGTAGTCGACCGGCGAAGAGACGGTCGCCAACGCCTGCCGCATGCAGCGCACCGCGCCTTCGCCCGAGGGCGCCACCATGTCGAAGCCGTCCGAGGTCGCGCCATAGCCCACGACCTCGGCGTAGATCTTGGCGCCGCGCGCCTTAGCGTGCTCGAGTTCTTCCAGCACCAGCACGCCGGCGCCGCCGGCAATGACGAAGCCGTCGCGATCGACGTCATAGGCGCGCGAGGCAGCCGATGCCCGGTCGTTGAACTTGGAGGACATGGCGCCCATCGCGTCGAACAGGTCCGACATCGTCCAGTCGAGATCCTCATGGCCGCCGGCGAAGACCATGTCCTGCTTGCCCCACTGGATCAGTTCGTAGCCATTGCCGATGCAATGCGCCGAGGTCGAGCAGGCCGAAGAGATCGAATAATTGACGCCGTGGATCTTGAACCAGGTGGCGAGCGTCGCCGAAGCGGTCGACGACATCGCCTTCGGCACCGCGAACGGGCCGATGCGCTTGGGGCTGCCGTTCTTGAGCGTGGTTTCAGCGGCCTCGACGATGGTTCTGGTCGATGGTCCGCCCGATCCCATGACGATGCCGGTGCGCTCATTGGTGATGTCGTTCTCGCCAAGTCCAGCGTCCACGATCGCCTGGTCCATGGCGACATGGTTCCAGGCCGCACCTTGGGACAGGAAGCGCATGGCGCGGCGATCGATCAGCGCGGCGGGGTCGAGCGTCGGCGCTCCCCAGACCTGGCAGCGGAAGCCGTGTTCGGCGAAGGAATCCGAGAAGCTGATGCCGGATCTGGCATCATGCAGCGAGGCCTGCACCTCGTTGGCATTGTTGCCGATCGACGACACGATGCCGAGGCCCGAAACTACGACCCGTCTCATTCGCAACTCCTTCCAGCGCGTGAACCCGAAACCTGCCGGACCGAAACCTGCCGGACAAGGATGCGCAAATTAAGTTCTACAGCTTCCTTTTGCGCCTCCCGCGGACTCGCCGCGCTGCGCAGGCGCCGGTCAGGCGGCAGCCGATTGCTTGGACAGACCCACCTTGAGATCCGTTGCTGCGTATATGGGTTCGCCATCCGCCTTCAGCCAGCCATCGGCGATACCCAGCACCAGCCGGCCGCGCATCACGCGCTTGAAATCCACGCCATATTCTACCTTCTTGACCGACGGCGTCACCATGCCTTTGAATTTCACTTCGCCGGTCGACAGCGCCATGCCCTTGCCCGGCTCGCCGAGCCAGCCAAGGTAGAATCCCGTCAATTGCCACATGGCGTCGAGGCCCAGGCACCCCGGCATGATCGGGTTGCCGATGAAGTGGCAGGCGAAAAACCACAGGTCCGGCTTGATGTCGAATTCGGCGCGGATGAAGCCCTTGTCGAAGGCGCCGCCGGTCTCGCTGATTTCGGTGATGCGGTCGAACATCAGCATCGGCGGATAGGGGAGCTGGGCGTTTCCAGGTCCGAACAGCTCGCCGCGGGCGCAGGCAAGCAGTTCCTCGTAATCGTAGCTGGATTTCGAAACCGCCATCAGTCTCCGTCCCCAATAATCGTCCGGGCGGTAGCGCGCCCTTGTCGTTGGTTTCCTAACACAATCTATTTCAGGGCGGAAACCGGCGTTTGCGCTTAACCCGCCCGCCTGCCGGGGTCAATGCGCGCTATTGATCGTATTCGGCCGACAGAATATATGTCGGGGGATGTCCAGGTTCGGTCAATGTTGGTTTTTTGCCGTTCTGGACAGGTTTTGAGGCGAAACTTGAGCTTGGATGGATAGATGGATCTGGGCTGCCGGAAGGAAAATGTCGCTGTGGACAAGCGGGTTCGCGAAGCTGGCCTGAGGCCGACGCGTCAGCGCATTGCGCTGGCCGATCTGCTTTTTGCCAAAGGCGACCGCCATCTGTCGGCCGAGGAACTGCACGAGGAGGCAATCGCCGCCGGCGTGCCGGTATCGCTCGCCACCGTCTACAACGCCCTTCATCAATTCACCCAGGCGGGCCTTCTGCGCATCCTGGCCGTCGAGGGGTCGAAGACCTACTTCGACACCAACACCTCCGATCACCATCATTTCTACATTGAGGGCGAAAACAGGATTTTTGACATCGCCAGCGGTCCTGTCACGGTTTCCAACCTGCCGGAGCCGCCGGAGGGCATGGAGATCGCCAATGTCGATATCGTGGTGAGGCTGCGCCCCAAACGCTCCGATTGATCCGCTCTTTATAAGGCGGCGAGATACCGTTTCGCCTGTATCGGCCTCTAAAGCGCGTCGCGTTTGGCCGGCCTCATGCGACGCGCTTCAGGTTGATGTTTTTACGCATGTCGTTATCGCAAAACCGCTGCGCACTTTTGCGCGACATGCGTTGGACCATCATCCCGAACCGGCAAGAAGAGGTCAGTCCTTGACCCGTTCGCCCGGATAGGCGCCCCAGACCAGCGACTGGGCGAGCCAGCCGGTGTGGCCACTGAAGGTCATTTCGCACCACTGGCCGTCACAGGACTTGATCGTGCCCATGGCGCCAGGCTCGACGATTGCGACGATGCCGGCATCCTTTTGCGGGTCGTCGAGTAGGTTGATTCGGGCATCTTTGCCGCGCTGCCAGGGTGCTACGATCGCCGTGCGGCGACCTGAAAGCAGCGACTGGTTGATCCAGCCTTCCGAGCCGTCGGCATCGCGCACCCGACGCCAGGTGTCGAATTCCTGGATGATCTCCATCGGCAGGCCGGGCTTCATATACATCCAGTCGACGGAATAGTTAACGCCTGGTCCGACGCGGGAGTTGACGCGGCCGGCCTTCAGGCTGACGAAGCGCGGCAGCGGCAGGCCGCTCGGCCCGAGCGTGACGCTCTGGGTCGGTGCTGCCGCATTCTGTGCCGCCACATCCGGGGAATAAAGCAGAGCGCCGACAAATGCTGCGCTGAGGGCCAGGCGGAGCGACGCGAAACCAGACACTTTCGTTCCCTTTCGGCGCCGGCTCATCGGCCCTGGCGCCCCTTTTTCTTTGTCTTCGGCGGAACCTCTTGTTACATGGAGAACTGGCACCGCGACCGGCCTGCAGTTTCGCCTGTCTTGGTTAAAGAGGTCTCAACGAGGTCGGGTTCGAGGAAACAATGGTAGGCAGAAAAAGGCCCCTCGTCGTCATCACGCGCAAGCTGCCCGACCCGGTCGAGACCCGCATGCGTGAGCTGTTCGACGCCCGGCTGAATGTCGAAGACCGGCCGATGACGCAGCCGGAACTGGTCGCGGCGGTCAAGGAAGCCGACGTGCTGGTGCCGACCATAACCGATCAAATCGACGCGGCGCTGATCGCTCAGGCCGGCGACAACCTCAAGCTGATCGCAAATTTCGGCAACGGCGTCGACAAGATCGACGTGTCAGCAGCAGCGAAGAAGGGCATTACCGTCACCAACACGCCGAACGTGCTGACCGAAGATACCGCCGACATGACCATGGCGCTGATGCTGGCGGTGCCGCGGCGGCTGGCGGAAGGCGCCAATGTGCTGACCGGCGACAAGAAATGGGCCGGCTGGTCGCCGACCTGGATGCTGGGCCGGCGTATCTGGGGCAAACGCCTCGGCATTGTCGGCATGGGCCGCATCGGCACCGCCGTCGCCCGGCGGGCCAAGGCGTTTGGCCTGTCGATCCACTATCACAACCGCCATCGTGTGCTTGCCGCGGTCGAGGATGAGCTGGAGGCGACCTATTGGGAAAGCCTCGACCAGATGCTTGCCCGCATGGACATCATTTCGGTCAATTGTCCGTCGACGCCGGCGACCTTCCATCTGCTTTCGGCGCGGCGGCTGGCGCTTCTGCAACCGTCCGCTTACATCGTCAACACGGCGCGCGGCGACATCATCGACGAGGACTCTCTGGTCAAGCTGATCCAGGACGGCAAGATTGCCGGCGCCGGGCTCGACGTCTACGAGCATGAGCCGGCGCTGAACAGCAAATTGCTGAAGCTCGCCGCCAAGGGCAAGGTCGTGCTGTTGCCGCATATGGGGTCGGCGACGCTCGAAGGCCGGATCGACATGGGCGAGAAGGTGATCATCAACATCCGCGCCTTCTTCGATGGCCATCGGCCGCCGGATCGCGTACTGCCGCTGCGGACGTGACCGGCTGCCATCTTAAATTAGCGTATACTTACAAAAGCACCTTGCGCATGGTGATCGAGGTCGGTCGGTCATAGCCACTGTGCGCCGTCCGTTTCGTTTCGCGAAAGCCAAGGCGGGCAAAGGCCGCGTGATTCCCGGTCAATTCGATCCGCGTCTGAAGCTCGATCGCAGGCTTGCCGCGGTCGCGGGCAAGGTCCTCGACAGCTTGCATCAGCCGCCTGGCAATGCCTTGTCCCTGAAAGTCCGGTTCGACCGCGAGCTTTCCGATATAGAAATCGTTGGCCCGCTCGAGGACAAAAACGCAGCCGACAATCCTGCCGTCGTTCAGCGCCGCAAAGCCCGTCTCCTGCCGGGCCTTGTCGCGGAGATTCTCGACCGTGAGCCGATGCGCCGACGATGGCGGATCGATGACGCCGCCCATGGCAGCGAAGGCGCGCATGATCAGCGCCAGCACCTCGTCCCAACGCTCGAAATCGGCCGGAAGCTGCGCGACGGAAACCAGGCTGCCCAAAATCTAGCTGCTCTTGTAGCGGATCGTGTCGAAGCGCGCGGCCAACGCATCGTAAAGCAGCAGCCGGCCGACCAGCGGCTCGCCGATGCCGGCGATCAGCTTGATCGCCTCCATGGCCTGCAGCGTGCCGACGACGCCGGTCAGCACGCCGAGCACGCCGGCCACGGCGCAGGATGGCACCAAGCCGGCCGGCGGTGGTTCCGGGAAAAGATCGCGATAACTCGGATTCGGCCTGCCGTCGGTGCCGGTCTCGAACGGTTTCAGCACGGTCACCGAGCCGTCGAAGCGGCCGACGGCGGCATGGACCAGCGGCCGCTTTTCCGCGGCGCAGGCGTCGGCCACCGCATAACGGGTTTCGAAATTGTCGGAGCCGTCGACGACGATGTCATATCGGGCGACTAGGGCAGGGGCGTTGTCCGCCGTCAGCCTGAGATTGTGTAGTTCCACGGCGACGTTGGGGTTGATGCGGGCGATCGCCGCCTTGGCACTGTCGGTCTTCGCCATGCCGACAGCGCCGGTGCCGTGGATCACCTGCCTTTGCAGGTTCGACAGCGAGACGCTGTCGTCGTCGACGATGCCGAGCGTGCCGACGCCGGCTGCGGCAAGATATTCAAGCACCGGCGCTCCCAGCCCGCCGGCGCCGACGACCAGGACCCGAGCCCGCTTCAGTCGCTGCTGGCCGGCGCCACCGATCTCGGGCAGCACGATGTGGCGGGCGTAGCGTTCGAGTTCTTCGTCGGTGAGCGCGGTGGTGATCATCGCCGGACCATATAGCGGGAGAAAAACCTTGTCAGGCAGTAATGCACGTTGCCAAAGCCTGCCATCGGCTTGCCCATCGGGGTGCGCAGCGGTTGAATGGTGAATAGTGAATAGTGAATAGTGAATAGTGAATAGTGAATAGTGAATAGTGAATAGCGACCACTCAGTAGTGATTAGTGATTAGTGATTAGTGAAATAATGGCGCTCTCACCACCCTTCACCCTTCACCATTCACCGAACCGTGCCATGATCGACGGTCAAAAACTGCGCGCGTCCGTCGAGACTGGAAAACAGCGCCGCATCGGTCCCGGTCATGAAAGCCTGGCAATTCAGCTCTTCGAGGATCGAGAACAGCGCGGCGCGTCGGCCCGCGTCGAGATGGGCGGCGATTTCGTCGAGCAGCAGGATCGGCGTCATGCCAGACATCTCGCCGGTCAGCCGGGCGTGCGACAGGACCATGCCGACCAGCAGCGCCTTCTGCTCGCCCGTCGAACAGAGTTCGGCCGGCATCGCCTTGGGCCGGTGCCGCACCACGAGGTCCGACCGGTGCGGGCCGTCGAGCGTGCGCCCGGCGGCGCGGTCGCGATCGCGAGCTTCGGCAAGCGCGCGGCGGAACCGCTCCTCGACATCGACAGCCGCGCTGGTTGTGACCTCGCTTTCCAGCGCGCCGGACAGGCCGATGTCGGCTTGCGGAAATGGACCGGAGCTTGGCAGCCTGTCGACCATGGCGGTGAGCAGGCGTACCAGTTCGGCACGCGCCGCGGCAATCGCCACACCGGTTTCGGCCATTTGCGTCTCGATCGCATCGAACCAGGCGCCATCGCGCGAGCCTTCGGCGAGCAGTCGATTGCGGCCGCGCATCGCTTTTTCGTAGTCGAGCGCGCGCTGGCCGTGGCCCGGATCGATCGCCAGCACCTGCCGGTCGAGAAAGCGCCGCCGATCTGCGGCCGGCCCGGTGAACAATGCATCCATCGCCGGTGTCAGCCAGACGACGCGCAACCATTCCAGCATGTCCTCCGCCGAGCGCGCCGCCGCGCCGTTGATCCGCACCCGCCGGCCGCCTTCGGCGGCGTCGCCGCCCGCGATGCCGGTGCCGATCTCGACCGGGCCGACCGGCCCATCGAGCCGGGCATGAATGGCAAAGCCGCCGTCGCCGCCTTCGCGCGCCACGTCGGCATAAGGCGCACGGCGCAGGCCGCGCCCCGGCGTCAACAGGGAAATCGCCTCCAGCAGATTGGTTTTGCCGGCACCATTGTCACCGGAAAAAACCACCGGGCCGGGATCGAGATCGATCGAAAGTGTTGTGTAATTGCGGAAATTGGTAAGCGAAAGCTTACTTATATGAGTCTGCTGATCGCGCTCAGGCTGCTTCGCAACTCCGGTCATGACAGCAAGATGGCCTCGTTCGGGCCTAAAGCGCGCCGCGTTTGACCGGCCTCATGGGACGCGCTTTAGGTTTGTTGTTTTATGCATGTCGTTATCGCAAAACCGCTGTACACTTTTGCGCGACATGCATCAGACCCGCATCGGCATCAGCACGTAGAGGGTGGTTTCGTCGGCCATGTCGTGGATCAGCGTTGGCGAGCCGGCATCCGCCAGCATGAATTTTGCCTCGGTGCCGGTCAACTGGGCGGCGACGTCGAGCAGATATTTGGCGTTGAAGCCGATTTCGATCGCGTCGGACGAATAATCCGCGGCCAGTTCTTCGGTGGCGCTGCCCGAATCCGGATTGTTGACTGCAAGCGTGACCTGGCCTTCTCCAATCGAAAGCTTCACCGCCCGGCCGCGTTCGGACGAAATGGTCGAGACGCGGTCGACGGCGGCGGCGAAACTCTGGCGGTCGATGATCAACTTCTTGTCGTTGCCGGTCGGGATCACCCGCTGATAGTCCGGGAAGGTGCCGTCGATCAGCTTCGAGGTCAAAACGACGCTGCCGATGGTGAAACGGATCTTGGTGTCGGACAATTCGGTGGTCACCGCGATATCAGGGTCGTCGACGAGCTTTTGCAATTCGCTCACCGTCTTGCGCGGAATGATGATGCCCGGCATACCTTCCGATCCTGCCGGCGCGTCGATCTCGGCGCGCGCCAGCCGATGGCCGTCGGTCGCTACCGAGCGCAGCTTCAGCTTGCCGTCGGCGTCATGCGTGTGCAGGTAGATGCCGTTCAGGTAGTAGCGCGTCTCTTCGGTGGAGATGGCGAATTGGGTCTTCTCGATCAGGCCCTTGAGCGCGACCGAATCGAGCCGGAAGACATGCGAGAACGATCCGGCCGAAAGCTCCGGGAAATCGGATTGCGGCAGGCACTGCAGGCGGAAGCTCGAGCGGCCCGAGGTCACCGTCATGGCGTTGCCGTCCTCGTCGGTCTTCAGCATGACCTCCGCGCCGTCGGCGAGCTTGCGCACGATGTCGTAGAGCAGGTGCGCCGGGACCGTCGTCGCGCCGCCGCGCTCGACCTTGGCGGGCGTGGCTTCGGTCACCTCCAGGTCGAGGTCGGTCGCCTTCATTTCAAGGGTGGCGCCTTCGGCGCTCAGCAGCACGTTCGACAGGATCGGTATGGTGTTGCGCCGTTCGACCACGCGATGAACGTGGTTGAGCGACTTCAGGAGATTTGACCGTTCCAGGATAACACGCATGACGAAACAGGCTCGCTTGAATGAATGAGCGGGTCTCCGGCAAGCGGCAACCCGCGAAAGGTCTGAACAGGCTCAGAATCTGCACAAACTGACAGGAAAAAACCCGTGAACGCAAGCCCGTGCTGACGGTTCGGGCCGGTTACGCGGGCTTTCTTGGGATAAAACCGGCGAAGCCCGCAAGCCATGCCTGTCGCCCAAAAAGCATGCCCTCGGATCAGGCCCGAGAGTGTGCATGGGCTTTGCGGCAACGCGTGCCTAAAGACAGAGATTTCAAGCGCGTTGCAGCCATCCAGACGCGACACGCTTTTGTTTTTTCGGGCCGGTCAGGCCTGGTCGTTGATCAGTCTTCTCAGCAATTCGAGCTCCTGCGCCAGCGTGTTGTCGACGCCTGAAAGATCCTCGATCTTGCGCACGGCGTGCAGCACCGTCGTGTGGTCGCGGCCACCGAAACGCCGCCCGATCTCCGGCAAGGAGCGCGGTGTCATCACCTTCGACAGGTACATCGCGACCTGCCGCGGCTTGACGATGGTGCGGGTGCGCCGGTTGGACAGAAGTTCCGTCTTCGACACATTGTAGTGGCGCGCGACGATGCGCTGGATGTCCTCGATGCGCACCCGCTTCGGCTCGCCCGAACGATAGATGTGGCCGAGGATCTCATCGATGCGGTCGATGGTGATCTGCGGTTCGAACGACTGGCGGAACAGAAGCTGGTTGAACGCACCTTCGAGTTCACGCCCGCTGCCGGTCACCGTGCGGGCGACATGGTTGAGGATCTCCTCCGAGATGTCGAGCGATTGATCGTCGGCCTTGGCGGTGGCAAGGCGCAGCTTGAGCATGCCGATCCGCATGGCGAAATCCGGCGCCGACATTTCGAGCGCGACGCCGCCGTTGAGGCGCGAGCGGACGCGGGGCTCCAGTGATTCCAGTTCCGACGGCGGCCGGTCGGCGGCGACCACCACCTGCTTGGCGCTGTCGAGCAGCATGTTGATCAGATGGCAGAATTCATGCTGGATCGACTTGCCCTGCAGGAACTGCATGTCGTCGATGATGAGGAGGTCGATGTCGCGCAACTGTTCTTTCAGCGTCAGCGCGTTGTTGTCGCGGATCGCGGTGGCAAACCGCCACATGAAATATTCGGCCGTGAGATAGACGACGCGCGACTTCGGATTCTGCTTCAGCGATTCCGCCGCGATCGCCTGCAGCAGGTGCGTCTTGCCCAGCCCCACCGTCGCGTGCAGAAACAGCGGATTGAAGCGCACCGCGCTCGACTGCGATTCCGCCACCGCCTTGGCGGCGGCGAAGGCCACCCGGTTCGACGGTCCTTCGATGAAGGAGCCGAACGTGTAGCGCGGGTCAAGCGGCGAACCGAGCACATTGTGCCGGAACTCGGTCTCGGCAGGCATTCCCGGGCGAGGTGCCGGTACCCGCTCCACCCTGCCGGGGGCCGCTGTTCCCGCGGCCAGCGCCGTTTGCGCTTGCCTGGTCATCTTGCGCGCCGGGGCCACTTCGGGCTCGACGCCGTTGCGCCCCGGGCGGGTAGCGGTGCGCACCACGATCTCGATCTTGAGGATTTCAGGATCCTCGTGTTTCCACAGCTCGGCGATGAGGTCGAGGTAGTGGCCGTTGATCCACGAGCGCAGGAAGGCGGTGGGCACCGAGATGCGGACAATGCCCCGGGACGCCTCGGCGACCTTCATGCGCCCGAACCAGCTCGAATAGACTTCGGTTCCCAGACGCGCCTTCAAATGGGCCTTGACCCGGTCGAACTTTTGTTCCGCGTCGATGGAAGCCGACATGGCGTCCCCTCCGGTTAAGGTCCCAGGGAATGGGAGGTCGCCCGTAAGCTCCCTTTCGATGCCGCTCTGCATGATCGAGTTCCTTGTCCTTTTGTACCTTTTTCCACCGGGAATGCGCCTCCTGCATCCATGTTTCCGGCGACCGTGTCCTCGCAGCGACACCACCGCCGCCGCCGGCAGCTGATGTCGCCTCATTGTCAGGGAACCGGCGCCGGCTCCTCGGAGCCAGCCCGCTTTGGTCATGTCAGGGCAATACAATTCCGCCCGGCGAAACGCCGGCGCGTCATTGATCTGCCATGTACAATTACGCCATTCCCCTACCGTATCGAAAAGGCAAACCAAACCCGTACGCGGAGATGATCCGCGTCATGAATTCTGCCACTTTTTTGCTGGCCGATTCAGGCTGGGTTAAGGGCCAACGGCCCGTCCCTCTCGATAGACAGACCTTAGCGAAATCGCTGTGGATAGGGCAAGGCCACGACTAACGGATTTTTAAGGAATGTGGTTAGCGCAAACGGGTTCGGAGCCTGCGTTGCACTGGCTTATTTTGACAAACCCATTGTGATTCAAACCCTTTTCCGGCGAATGTGAAAAAGGCCGCGTCGCGCGAAATTTTATCAAATAATTTTCTTGACAGGCAATTGTCCCCCATCCCTCGCACCCGATGTGAACAAGCTGTGGATGACCGTCCGCAACCGTTTGAAAAATAAAGGTGATTTTCGACAGTTGATATTTTCGCCGTGAACGCTTTCAGCGCCTGCGCCTGTCAGCCGTCATGTATATGCCGGCAAAGCAATTCGAACTTCGAAATCGTGCGGGGTGTTGCTTGCGGGCTTTCTTTTTAAGTACTTGCCGGCAAACGAAAAAACCCGGCACGAGCGGCCGGGTCTGAAAAGGACAAGTTTAGTAAAGGTATATCAGCCGGGATATCCGGGTTAGGCCGACAACACCTTGAGGCGCTGGGCCAGGCGCGACACCTTGCGGGATGCCGTATTCTTGTGCACCACGCCCTTGCTCGCGGCGCGCATCAATTCCGGCTCAGCCACCTTGAAAGCAGCCTGCGCGGCCGCCTTGTCGCCCGAGGCGAGCGCCTCTTCGACCTGGCGGATGTAGGTCCGCACGCGCGAGCGGCGGTTCTTGTTGATCGCCGTGCGGCGGGCGATCTTGCGCGTTGCCTTTTTGGCCGAGGAGGTATTGGCCATGATGCCTCTCTTCTGATCTGGTGGGCGCATGCGGGATGCCGCAAGGCGCAAAAAACAAACGGGCAGCCACAGGGCCGCCTCGGTTGGTGCGGCTTATAGTTCAGCTTTTCCGGCGCGTCAACGCTGCTTCGCCTTCTTTTTGGGCCGCTGCTGTCGCTCGCTCCCGGCTGATGTCGTCGCCATCTACCAGTTCGAGAAATTTGGCTACCGGTTCGAGAAATTTGGCTTCCGCTTCTCGACAAAGGCCGCCATGCCTTCCTTCTGGTCATCGAGCGCAAACAGTGAGTGAAACAGCCGGCGCTCGAACCGCAGCCCCTCGGCCAGTGTCGTTTCATAGGCGCGGTTGACGGCCTCTTTCGCCATCATCACCGACGGCAGCGAAAAATCGGCTATCTTGGCCGCCGCGTTCAACGCCTCCTCGAGCAGCTCGCCGGCGGGCACGACACGCGACACCAGGCCGCAACGCTCGGCTTCCGCCGCATCCATCATCCGTCCGGTCAGGCACATGTCCATCGCCTTCGACTTGCCGACGAAACGGGTCAGGCGCTGCGATCCGCCCATGCCCGGCATGACGCCGAGCGTGATCTCGGGCTGGCCGAACCTGGCGTTGTCAGCGGCGATGATGAAATCGCACATCATCGCCAGTTCGCAGCCGCCGCCGAGCGCATAGCCGGCCACCGCCGCGATGACAGGCTTGCGCACCCGGGTGAGCTCTTCCCAGCCGATAAAGAAATCCTGCACATAGGCGTCGACAAAGGAGATCGCCCGCATTTCCTTGATGTCGGCACCTGCCGCGAAGGCTTTTTCGGAGCCGGTGATGACCATCGCGCCGATGTCGGCATTCGCGCAGAAGCCGTTCACGGCCGCGACCACGTCCGCCAGGACCTGCGAGTTCAGCGCATTGAGCGCCTTCGGCCGGTTCAGCGTGATCAGCCCAACCTTGCCGCGGGTTTCGACGATAATCGTTTCATAGGCCATGACTGTATCTCCTCACTCGGTCATCTCCCTGCATCAGGCGTCCAACTCACACCCGGCACCTGGCTTACACCCCCACCTAAGTCACAACTGACAGCTCCGGCAATAGAAGGTGGAACGCCCGCTTTGCACGATGCGCTCTATATGGCCGCCGCAGCCGTGCTTGGGGCAGGCCTCGCCCTCGCGATCATAGACGGCGAACGAATGCTGGAAATAGCCCAGAGATCCGTCGGTCTGCACATAGTCGCGCAGCGACGATCCGCCGGCGGCGATCGCATCGGCGATCACCGCGCGGATTGCTTCGGCCAGGGCGTCGCGCTGCTGTTTGGCCTTCTTTCCAGGCTTTGCGATGGTGCCTGCCTCGCGCAACGGCGACAGGCCGGCGCGCCACAGCGCCTCCGACACATAGATATTGCCGAGCCCAGCGATCAGCCGCTGATCGAGAAGTGCTGCCTTTAGCGGCGACTTCCGGCCTTTCAGCCGCGAGGCGAGCAGTTCGCCGTCCAACGCATTGCCTGTCGGCTCGACGCCAAGCCCCGCCAGCATCGGATGCGTGTCAGGCGCTCCTTCGGAAAACAGCATGAAGCCGAAACGGCGCGGATCGTTGAAGGTCACCCGGGACCGGGCGCCTCGGGGGGAGACGATATGGAAGACGACATGGTCGTGCACTGCTCTCTTCGGGCGCTCATGATAAAACGCGCCCAGCATGTCGCTGCTGTCGGGTAGTTCGCTGCCATCGGAGGTCTCGATGCGGAACGAGCCCGACATGCCGAGATGGCAGATCAGCACCGGACCGCCTTCCAGGTGCATCGTCAGGTATTTGGCCCGGCGGCCGAGCGCCGTAATCGTCTTGCCGGTCAGCCTCTCCAAAAAATTCTCGGGAAATGGAAAGCGCAGGTCGGGCCGGCGCGCCTCGACGCGGGCGATGCGGGCGCCTTCCAGAACCGGCTGCAGGCCCCGCCGCACCGTTTCGACCTCAGGCAACTCAGGCATGGCCGCCTATCGCTGCATAGAAGGAGGTGCCGTGACGGCCGCGTGCCAATCCAAGATGCTCGGCGACGGTTTCACCGATGTCGGCGAATGTCGTTCTCATTCCGATGTCGCCGCCAAACCCTGGTCCGATGCCGATCACCGGAATGCGTTCGCGCGTATGATCGGTGCCGTGCCAGGTCGGGTCGTTGCCATGGTCGGCCGTGAGGATGAGAAGGTCGCCTGCCCTCAGCCGTGCAAGCGCCTCCGGCAGCCGCCGGTCGAAGGCCTCGAGCGCGGCGGCATAGCCGGCAACGTCGCGCCGATGGCCGAACTCGGTGTCGAAATCGACGAAATTGGCGAAGACGAGATCGCCGTCGCCCGCGTCGTCCATCGCGCTAAGCGCCTTGTCGAACATCGCCATGTTGCCGGCGGCCTTGCGCACTTCCGAAATGCCGCGATGGGCGAAGATGTCGCCGATCTTGCCGACCGCGATGACCCGGCTGCCGCGCGCCGTCAGCCGGTCGAGCAGGGTCGGTTCGGGCGGCGGCACCGAATAGTCCCGGCGGTTGTGCGTCCGTTCGAAGCTGGCGGCGGTTTCGCCAATGAATGGCCGCGCGATCACCCGTCCGATGTTCAGCGGATCGACCAGCCTGCGCACCACCTTGCAGAATTCGTAGAGCCGCTCCAGGCCGAAGTGAACCTCATGCGCGGCGATCTGCAGGACGGAGTCGACCGAAGTGTAGCAGATCGGCTTGCCGGTGCGGACATGCTCCTCGCCATACCGCTCGATGATCTCGGTGCCCGGAGCATGGCAATTGCCGAGAATGCCCGGCACCTCTCCTTCGCGAATGATCGCTTCGGTCAGCTCGGCTGGAAAGGCGGGAACCGTGTCCGGGAAATAGCCCCAGTCGAAGCGGACCGGCAAGGCGGCGATTTCCCAATGGCCTGACGGCGTGTCCTTGCCGCTGGAAATCTCCTGCGCCGCGCCGTGGAAGGCGGATGCAAGCAGGGCCTTGCCGCCGCTGTCGAAGCAGAATCCTGTCGCGGTTTTCGCCGCGCGCCCCAGACCGAGCGAGAGCATGTTGGGCACGAAAAGCGGGCCCTTGCGCAGCCCCTCGCGATCCGCCCGGCCTTCCGCGCAGACTCCAGCGATGTGTCCGAACGTGTTGGAACCGGTGTCGCCATAGCGCTCGGCGTCGGCCGCGCCACCGATGCCGAAGGAATCGAGAACAAAAAGGAAGGCGCGCGCCATTGCAGGGGTTCATTACTATCGTTGTCTGTCCGCCCAGACATAGGCGGCCGCGCCGCCATTGGCAATTCGGAACCAGACGGCTGTGTGCACGTCCGGGCGCGATGGTTTAGATGTGGCCAGCATCGGCGTGGATCGACGAAAAGCGAGTGGGAGCTCCACATCAGGCATGCAAGGCATCCGCGGCCATCGTGCGCACGGTGTCAGGCCGATAGCAATGGCGATCGGGCGCCGTCGTTTCAGCAGGCCTCGCAGGTAATCGTCGGGCTTCTGCGAGGCCTGAGATAATAGGTTTCGCCCATCGATATCGAGTTGAAAGCCGAACTGAAGCCAAGCCGCTTTTCACTGTCCGCCGACCAGGTGATGATCGGCTGGTATGCGAGATTGCTTTCGACGCGAACGAGAAACGTGCCCTTGACCTTGAGCTGCGGTGCAACCGTGGTGACGGATTTCTTGGCGGCGCCGGTGCTGAAGGCGCCGCCGACCATCTTGCGTGACCAAACAACCAGCACCTCCGGCGTCGGCTCATTCGTCACCTCGATGGCGGTGATGATGATTTCCGGGGTTGATCGGTTGTACGGCTGAAGGGTGGAGTTGCCGATCTGCATGATCGCATCGAGTTCGGCTGGCGTGATGGTCTGGTTCTGGGTGACGAGATCCGCCACCATGCTGCCGATGCGACTGACCTTCTTGCTGGTCTCGATGGTTTGCGAAGCTTCCATGGTCAAGAAGTACATGGCCAGCAGGACGGGCACGATGAAGGCAAACTCAACGGCCGCGACACCGCGGCGATCACGGCAGAACCGGATGGCTTTCGCGCAGATCCCAGCGGTCGTCATATGTGCCCCGCACGCCCCATGCTATCGTCCTTTTCCCACGCAGCGGATTGCGTTTTCAGTCGTCGAACGGCTCGTTCTTCCAGGTCATCGATGCGAAATGCAGCGTGTTGCCGTCTTTCAGATTGGCCATCGACTTGGCCAGGAAATCGGTCATGACGGGCCATTTGTAGAAAACCCGCAGCATGTTTATCGATTCAGCCTGGCCTGGGGATACCGTAAAAGTCGCGGGGTCCGTGCCGGTCAGCTCGATTTCGAGCTCCTGATTTATCATGAAGCCCGCCTGGGCTGCGGCGGCGAAGCTCGGATACGCGCGCAGATCCACCTCCAATCCGGGGCAGTCCTTGGCGACCATGATCTCCAGCCGGCTGCAGATCATGGTCTTCAGCGTCGCCTCGGTCACGTTGGCCTTTCTTATCTGCCCCGTCCGCAGTTGGCGCGCGACGTCGTCGGTGATATTGGCCATCACCTCTTGCCCGGCAAATGAAATGCAGCTCTCCAGTATGGCAAAGACGAGGAGCGCAAAGGGCACCGCAAGCATCGCGAACTCCAGAGCGGTGCTGCCGCGCCGGTCGCCAACGAAGCGCGCCGAAAAGCCTGATCGTCCTGCTTTGCTCATGTCCCGTGCCTGCCGATCCCTTAGGGGTGTCGGAGCAACATTAGCGCAAACCCATTGAAGTGCGGTTTGGATGATCGTTAAACTCGGCTGCAGGGTTTTAACAGGCCGATAACCGAAGCGGCTTTTTCAGCGAGACGAAACGGTCGGGTCGCTTACTGGCCGGCGCTCATCTCGGCTTCTGAGGCCTTTTCCGCCTCGCTTTTATACGAGCTTTCGCAATACGGCGTGCACGACATGGTCTGTATTTCGGCACGTCGATAGATGCGCACCGACGACGCGTCCTGTCGCACGACGGTGATCTGCTCGTCGACGATCAGACGGCCCTCCTGATCGAGGACGACGAGATTGGTGACGCCGAAGCCCTTGCCCGTCAGCACGATCGTCGAAGCATCCTGCACCGAGGCGTCGGCGATCGCCGGATTGCCGACGACGATCGTATCGGCGGCGCGCGACAATTTGACGATCTTCGCCTGGTTCATCGTGACTTCGATGCCGGCGCCAGCCTCGGCCGTCATGACGAAGGCGGTGGCGGCAAGAAGCGCGGCAATCGAAAAGGACGATCTCGGCCCGGTCATTGAAGCGCTCCACGGCGGCAATTTGCTCAACGGAACATGAACGAGATTGGTGAAGCAAGGGTTAAGCGGAGGGGAGCCGTGATGATGTCGGGGTCGGCACTTTGATCGCCTTGAGCTGGCAGCGCCAGCAGCGTGCCGCCCCTTCCCAGTTCGCTAAATTGCGCCTTTCGCAGCCTGCCTTGCCTGTCGGGTCCATAGGCGTCACTTAGTCTACGGTTAACCACGCAATGTCATCGAAGCCGGAAAGGAATCGGTAAGGCTGTTTATTAAGCCGATCGAAAGAGCTTCTCGATAGATTGTCAGCATCCGATCAACCGCCAAGAGAAGTTGACGGAATTGCTGTAACACCTGGAGTAGGAGCTCTCGAATGTCTAATCTCATTGCACGTTTTGTGAAGGACGAATCCGGCGCGACCGCCATCGAATACGGTCTGATCGCCGCTCTCATCGCGCTCGCCATCATGGTCGGCGCCGGCCAGCTCGGCACCGCGCTGGACGAGAAATTCAGCGATATTGCCGATACGCTCGAAGGCGCCGGTGGCGCTGCCCCGGCCCCTGCCCCGGCTCCGGCCCCATAATAACTACGCTCAGTTGTTCCCAGATAGGGGCCGCCGCACTGGCGGCCCCTATCTATTCATATCGCACGATTTGAATTTTCGGCCTCATCAATCGTTAATCGAACGTGCCTAGGCTGAGACCAGCACAGTTCGACCACAGGCGCCGCGCTCATGCTTGAAGCCCTGATCTTCGTCGTCTTCCCGTTCTGCATGCTTTTTGCCGCGATCTCCGACATGCTGTCGATGACGATCGCCAATCGCGTGCCGGTGCTGCTTGTCGCCGTTTTCGCCCTGGTCGCGCCGCTGACCGGCATGGACTGGGCAAGCTATGGCTGGCATTTTGCCGCCGGCGGCCTGGTCCTCGCCGTGACCTTCGGGCTGTTCGCGCTCGGCGGCATGGGCGGCGGCGACGCCAAACTGCTGGCCGCTAGCGCCGTCTGGATGGGGCTGAACATCCACCTCGTCGAATACCTCCTGGTCTCGACCGTCATCGGCGGCCTGCTGACGCTCGCCATCCTCCTCTTTCGGAAATCGCCGCTTGCTGCCGTCACAAGCCACAATCCGTTTTTACGCCATTTCGCCGACGAGACATCAGGCGTTCCCTATGGCATTGCGCTCGGCATAGGCGGCCTGCTCACCTTTCCGGCCTCGCCGTTGATGGCGTGGGCGCTCGCAAGCCTGGCCGCCTGATTCTTCTTGTCGTCAGGCCAGCCTTCCACATTCGATTTGGCGTTGGAGCAGGGCGTTCGGCCGCCTTTTCTGTTGGCGGGACCAGATGCTTCAAATTTATGTAAACCTTAAATTAAGCACGATCGTAAGTATTAAATTAACCTTGTTTTGACGATTGCCGCTGCAAGGTCCGGCTTGGCTAGGTTGTTAGCCAAGGCGAGGTTCGGACAGATGCCAGCATCCCGACTGATCATTCTAGGCGTGGCGGTCGCCGCGGCGGGTGGCGCAGGATATGTCGCAAAAAACATGGTTGCGGCGCCGCCGCCTCAAATCGTCGATTCCGGCCCCGAGGCGCCGGCAATCGCGCTTCAGGACGTGCTTGTCCTGTCCGGCGACGTTCCGATGGGCGGTCCGCTCGCGAACAACATCACCTGGCAGTCCTGGCCGGCCAACGGCATCAACGCGAATTTCATCACCCGCGCCGCCGAACCCGATGCGCTGGAGAAGCTGAAAGGCGGCGTCGCCCGCGTGGCGATGTATGCCGGTGAGCCGCTGCGGCGCTCCAAGCTGATTGGCGAGGGACAGAGCTTCATGTCGTCGATCCTGCCCTCGGGCATGCGGGCGGTCGCCACAGCCGTATCGGCCGATACGTCGGCCGGCGGCTTCATTCTTCCCAACGATTTCGTCGACGTCATTATGACCCGCAGAGCCGATCCGGCAGGCGGCGGCAGCGGCTTTACCACCGAGACCATCCTCAAGAACATTCGCGTCCTGGCAATCGACCAGACCATCCAGGAGGACGAGGAAGGCAAGCGGACCAGGGTCGGCCAGACTGCCACCCTGGAACTGACACCGCAGCAGGCGGAAATCATCACCGTCGCCCAGCAGATGGCGGATCGCCTGACATTGGCGCTGCGGTCGATCACCGACACCCAGGAGAAGAATCTGGGCGAGGCCGACTATCTCGTTTCTGGCAATGGGCGGCGCGGAACGGTGCGCCTGATCAAGTCGGGCGAAGTTTCCGAAGTGGGAGCAAGGCAATGAGGTTAAACGCTCCGGTCACACTGGCTGCGGCAATCGGCCTGTTCCTGCTTGCATCGAATGCGCATGGCCCCCTCCAGGCGAATGCGGCAGGCGCCGAGGTGTCGGCTTCGACCGCCACCCAGCGCGTCAAGCTCGGTCTCAACAAGTCGGTGGTCATCGACCTGCCGAGCGATGCCTATGATATTCTCGTCGCCAACCCGGCGGTCGCCGATGCGGTGACCCGCACCGCGAGGCGCATCTATCTCTTCGGAAAGGCGGTCGGCGACACCAACATCTTCGTCTTCGGCCCTAATGGCGAACAGATCGTCAGCCTGGATCTGGCGGTCGAACGCGACGTCGCCGGACTGGAAGACTATATCAGGCGCTTCATACCGTCTTCGAGCATCACGGTCGAATTGCTGAACGACAACGTCGTCCTGACCGGAACCGTGGACACTCCGCTGGATGCCAAGCGCGCGGTCGATCTGGCCACCATCTTCGTGTCCGGCGGTGAAGCGACCACGGGGCAGTATTCGCAGACCGCCTCCGGCGGCTCGGCCGAAGCCGGTGTCGACATCGACAATCCGGATTCCGAGCGTCGCGTCAGCCAGATCGTCAACCTGCTGCAGATCATCGGCGACGACCAGGTGACGCTGAAGGTGACGGTGGCCGAAGTCAGCCGATCGGTGATGAAGCAGCTCGGCGTCAACCTGATCGGCAGCGGCAGCAGCAATGGCATCAGTTGGAGCGCGATAAGCGACAACTTCACCGGCCTGGGCAAGTCGCTGTCGAACTCTGGCCTCGCCATCGGCACCTCGACGCTGGACGCCTACATCAATGCCATGGAACAGCAGGGCGTCATGAAGACCCTGGCCGAGCCGACGTTGACGGCTGTATCCGGCGAGAAGGCGACCTTCAAAGTCGGTGGCGAGTACAATATGGTGACCGGCGTTTCCCAAGCCGTGTCCGACGATAACCAGACCGGTGTGAAGACGTATGAAGTCGAGAAGCTCGAATACGGCATTGGCCTGGAATTCCAGCCGGTGGTGCTGTCTCCCGGCCGCATCAGCCTGAAGGTCAGGACGTCGGTTTCCGAGCCGACGACGGAGGGATCGGTATCCTTGTCCGAGGGTGTAACCAGCCCCGGCACGAACGTCCTGTCGCTCCGCAAACGCTTGGCCGACACGACGGTGGAGTTGCCTTCCGGCGGCTCGATGATGATCGCCGGCCTGGTACGGGATGACATCAGGCAAGCCGTCAACGGCCTGCCTGGGCTGACCAAGATTCCGGTGCTCGGCACGCTGTTCCGCAGCCGGGACTTCGTCCGCAACGAGACCGAGCTCGTCATCATCATCACGCCCTATCTGGTGAAACCGGTGACGCGCAACGCCCTTGCCAAGCCGGACGACAATTTCAACGCTGCCAGCGATGGCGCCGGCATGTTCCTTGGCCGTGTCAATCGCGTCTACGGCACCATGCAGACCGACAAGCCCAACGGCCGTTATCACGGCGTTGTCGGCTTCATCTACAAGTAAGCGGGGAAGCGGACATGTCTCAGTCAGCGTTGAAGCCAAGGACGATCACCGCAGCGATGCGGTCCGGCCGTTCGCGGATCTGCCTGCCGGTCCTGGCGGTTGCGGTCGCCGCATTGCTGGCGGGCTGCGCCAACCGGGACAGCATCACAGTCGGCGCTGTTCCGGACGACTATCGCACCAACCATCCGATCGTCATTGCGGAGAAAAACCAGAAGATCGACCTTCCGGTCGGCGCCGGCGATCGCGGCATGACCGGGTCGCAGCGCGACACGCTTCTCGGCTTCCTGGATGGCTATGACAAGAGCGCCGCTCCGACCCTGACGATCTCGATCCCGAGCGGTTCGGCCAACGAGATCGCCGCGACCGCGGCCGGTCGCGATTTCGCCAGGCTTGCGATTGCCAGCGGCATCAGCCGCAACCGGATCGTCATCACCACCTACCAGTCGGTTTCGGCCGAAGCGTCCGCCCCGATCCGCGTCGCCTATGTCTCGGTGAAGGCACAGACCGACAGGTGCGGACGCTGGCCCGAAGACCTGATGCAGACCTCGGAAAACAAGCACTATGCCGATTTCGGCTGCTCGTATCAGAACAATCTTGCCGCCCAGATCGCAAATCCGACCGATCTGCTCGGGCCGCGCAAGCAATCCGATATCGACGCGGAAAATCGCGGCGCGGTAGTCGACGTCTACCGCCAGAGAGGCATTTCGGACGAATTCCTCGGCAATTCGGAAGTCGAGTATTGAGCTCGAGCCGCCCAAGTCACGGGAAGACAAGTCACGGAAAGAAATGACAATGAGCAATCTTGCCTACGACACGGCGATAGATGGCGGCGATACCTCTCAGCAGGATGCCGCCGCCATGCAGGCGTTGCGGCCGATCCCGCGCATCTCGATCCAGGCATTTTGCGAGACCGAGGGCGTTGCCAATCCGGTCGAGCGCGCCGGCGAGGATCGCCGCATGGCGAAGGCCCATCTGAAGGTCCATATGGGTGGTGTCGCCACCGCCATCGAATTCTACCAGTCGGCGCCGACACCGAACCTGATCCTGCTGGAATCGCGCAGCGAGCCGAAGCAATTGCTCGAGCAGCTCACGCAGCTCTCCGAATATTGCGATCCGACCTCGAAGGTCGTGGTCATCGGCCACTACAACGATGTCGGGCTCTATCGCGAGCTCATCCGCTCCGGCATTTCCGAATATGTCATCGCGCCGGTATCGATGGCCGATATCGTCAGCGTGATATCGACGATCTTCGTTGATCCGGAAGCCGAGCCGATCGGCCGCTCGATCGCCTTCATTGGCGCCAAGGGTGGCGTCGGCTCCTCGACCATTGCCCATAATGTGGCTTGGGCGATGTCGTCGCTGTTCAAGTCCGAAGTGGTTGTCGCCGATCTCGACCTGGCTTTCGGAACGGCCAACATCAATTTCGATCAGGATCCGGCGCAAGGCATTGCCGAAGCCGTTTTCTCACCGGAGCGCCTCGACGAGGTCTATCTCGATCGGCTGCTTGCCCAGTGCGCCGAGCATCTGTCGCTGCTTGCAGCGCCTTCAACGCTCGAGCGGGTCTACGATTTCGATCCAGACGCTTTCACGCAGCTTATCGACACGGCGCAGCGCAGCGTGCCGCTTCTGGTGCTCGATGTTCCGCACATCTGGACAGGCTGGACCAAGAACATATTGGTCAAGGCCGACGAGATCGTGATCACGGCGACGCCGGAGCTGGCCAATCTGCGCAACACCAAGAACCTGGCCGACATGTTCAAACGGCTTCGCCCGAACGATCCGCCGCCGAAGCTGATCATCAATCAGGCCGGCGTGCCGAAGCGCCCGGAGATTTCGTCGTCCGACTTCGCCGACTCGCTCGGCCTGTCGCCGATGTCGGTCATTGCTTTCGAGCCGCTGCTGTTCGGAAACGCCGCCAACAACGGGCGCATGCTCGGCGAAATGGATGCCAAAAACCCGGTTGTCGGCACGATCAACGAGATTGCGCATGTGCTGACCGGGCGCAGCGAAATCAAGGCAAGAAAGAAAGCGGGCCTCGGCAATCTCCTTGGCAAGCTCTCGCGCGGCAAGAAGTGATGCTTCCGGAGCGGAATTGGTAATCGATCATGTTTGGTAAAAGAGGCAGCGACGACGGCAGCCGGTTCACTCCGGAATTCCGTCAGCCGGCACCTGCGCCTGCCGCGCCGGCGGCAAAACCTGCGGAAACGGCGGTTCTTGCCAAGCCCGCACCGCCGCCATCTGGCACACCTGGCGCGTCTGCTGCGCCGCCGCCCGTGCGCCGTGCGGTCGAGGCGCCGCCATTAGCCCCGGAGCCGAAAAAGCTCCAGCGCCAAAAGAGCGAAACCTATTACGATACCAAGAGCCAGGTCTTTGCCGCGCTCATCGACACCATCGATCTGTCGCAACTCGCCAAGCTCGATCCCGAAAGCGCACGCGAGGAAATCCGCGACATCGTCAACGACATCATCGCGATCAAGAATTTCGCGATGTCGATCGCCGAGCAGGAAGAACTGCTTGAGGATATCTGCAATGACGTGCTCGGTTACGGGCCGCTGGAGCCGTTGCTCGCCCGCGACGACATCGCCGACATCATGGTCAACGGCTCCAAGGACGTCTATATCGAGGTCAACGGCAAGGTCGAGCAGACCGGCATCCGTTTTCGCGATAACCAGCAGCTCCTCAACATCTGTCAGCGCATCGTCAGCCAGGTTGGCCGCCGCGTCGATGAATCGAGCCCGATCTGCGACGCGCGCCTTCCCGACGGCTCCCGCGTCAACGTCATCGCGCCGCCGCTCGCCATCGACGGCGCGGCTCTCACCATCCGCAAGTTCAAGAAGGACAAGCTGACACTCGACCAGCTGGTCAAGTTCGGCGCCATTTCGCCGCCCGGCGCCGAGATTCTCAAGATCATTGGCCGCGTCCGCTGCAACATCGTCATTTCAGGCGGTACCGGTTCGGGCAAGACGACGCTGCTCAATTGCCTGACCAACTATATCGACCGCGATGAGCGCGTCATCACCTGCGAGGACTCGGCCGAGCTGCAACTGCAGCAGCCGCATGTCGTGCGTCTGGAAACCCGCCCGCCCAACCTCGAGGGCGAGGGCGAGGTGACCATGCGCGATCTGGTCAAGAACTGCCTTCGCATGCGGCCCGAGCGCATCATCGTCGGCGAAGTGCGCGGACCTGAAGTGTTCGATCTTCTGCAGGCGATGAACACCGGCCACGACGGCTCGATGGGCACGATCCACTCGAACAGCCCGCGCGAATGCCTGAACCGTATTGAATCGATGATCGCGATGGGCGGTTACACGCTGCCGCAGAAAACCGTGCGTGAAATCGTGGTCGGTTCCGTCGACGTGATCATCCAGGCCGCACGCCTGCGCGACGGATCGCGGCGCATCACCCACATTACCGAGGTGATCGGAATGGAGGGCGACGTCATCATCACGCAGGACATCGTCCTCTACAACATCAAAGGCGAGGACGCGAACGGCAGGCTGCTGGGCGAGCACGTTTCGACAGGCATCGGTCGTCCGCATTTCTGGGAGCGCGCCCGCTATTATGGCGAGGAACAGCGCCTCGCCAATGCGCTCGAGGCGATGGAGAAACGCGCTGACTGATTCATTTGGAGGCGTAGGGGCCAGGGCCGATGTTTGGAATTGATGGCACCGTGTTGGCATTCATCGTGCTCGCCGGCCTCAGCGCCGGCGCGGTCGCCTATGCTTTTCTGTTCAACCGGATCAGCACCGAAAAGCAGGTCGGCAGGCGGCTTGAAACGATCAAGACCGCCGAGACGGATGGTGCCGTCGTCAAGGCTTCGCGCGATCGCGTGGCGGAAGCGGCCAAGCGGCGCAAATCGGTTCAGGATTCACTGAAGGACCTCGAACAGAAGCACAAAACCAGCCAGAGCCTCGCCAAAAAGCCGCCCCTGAAGGCCCAGATCCGTCAGGCGGGCATGAAGGTCTCGCTCGAGCGCTTCTACCTCTACTCGGCGGTTTGCGGCGTCGTCCTGACGTTTCTTGCCTATTTCGCCGGTGCGCCTTTGTATGTCTTGCCGGGTGCGCTCCTGGTCGGTGGCCTCGGCCTGCCACGCTGGTTCGTTTCGTTTAGCCGCGCCCGCCGGGTCAAGGCGTTCCTCAACGAATTTCCGAACGCGCTCGACATCATCGTGCGTGCGGTCAAATCCGGCCTGCCGCTGAACGACGCCGTCCGCCTGATCGCCAATGAATCGCCCGAACCGGTCAAGACCGAGTTCCGCCGCATCATCGATTCGCAGCAGATGGGCCTGTCGATCCCCGACGCCAGCATGCGCATGGCCGAGACGATGCCGTGCACCGAGGCGAGCTTCTTTGGCATCGTCATCCAGATCCAGTCCCAGGCCGGCGGCAATCTGTCCGAGGCTCTGGGCAATCTTTCGCGCGTGCTTCGCGACCGCAAGAAGATGAAGGCAAAGGTCCAGGCGCTGTCGATGGAAGCGAAGGCGTCAGCGGTGATCATCGGCGCCTTGCCCTTCGTCGTCGCCTTTCTCGTCTACCTGACAAGCCCGAACTACATCATGCCTTTGTTCACCACCAGCGTCGGCAATCTGATCCTCGGCTGCTCCGCGGTCTGGATGTCGATCGGCATCCTGGTGATGCGCAAGATGATGAACTTCGAGGTTTAGGATTTCGAGCGCATGACCGAGAACGTCGTCAAAACCCTTACCGATCCGGCATTTCTGATTGCCCTGCTGGTCGGCATTGCGGTGTTTGCCACCGTGTTCACGCTGCTGCCCGCCTTTGGCGGAAACCAGCTCAAGGCGCGCATGAAATCGGTGGCGCTGGAGCGCGACGAACTGCGCGCCAAGCAGCGTGCGCGGCTTGCCCTCGATGTCGATCGCCGCCGCAAGGGCCTGCGCGAGCAACAGTCGATCGGCATGCGCAATATTGTCGACCGGCTGGACCTCAGGCGCGCCCTGGCCGATGAAGGCACCTTGCAGAAACTCAAGGTGGCTGGCTTCCGCGGGCAGAATCCGTTGACGCGTTTCCTTTTCTTCCGTCTGATCCTGCCCTTTGTCGGCTTTGCCCTGGCTGCGATCTATCTGTTCGTGCTCGGCGGGTTGCCGGAGCAGCCGCCTCTCATCAAGTTGTTCGTCTGTATCGTCGTCGCCTATGCCGGTTTTTACGCGCCGGTGCTCTATGTCAACAACCGCGCCACCAAGCGCAAGCAGTCGATCCAGATGGCGTGGCCGGACGCGCTCGATCTGATGCTTATCTGCGTCGAATCCGGTATGTCGGTGGAGGCGGCGTTTCGTAAGGTCGCCGACGAGATCGGCGCGCAGTCGGTGGCGCTTGCCGAAGAGTTCATCCTGACCAATGCCGAGCTTTCCTACTTGCAGGAACGCAAGCAGGCTTACGAGAACCTTGCAAGCCGCACCGGCCTGGAATCGGTCAAGTCGGTGTCGCAGGCGCTGGTCCAGGCCGAGCGCTACGGCACGCCGGTGGCGCACGCGCTGCGCGTGCTTGCCGGCGAAAGCCGCGACATGCGCATGAACGCCGCCGAGAAGAAGGCCGCGGCCTTGCCGCCGAAGCTCACCGTGCCGATGATCCTGTTCTTCCTGCCGGTGCTGTTCGCCATCATTCTGGGTCCCGCCGGCATCCAGGTCAGCGAGCGCGGCATTTTCGGCGACCAGCCGTCATCGAGCAGCCAGTAATGCATTCTTGACAGGTCCGCGCTGCCCCTCATTGCCCTGCCGGGCATTTCTCCCCGTAAACGGGGAGAAAGTAGCTGGATGCCCCTCGGCGTCCTTCCTGCAATGCTTGTCGTTGGCGAAACCGTCGACGACGGGGCTTTCTCCCCGTCACTATACGGGGAGAAATGCCCGGCAGGGCAATGAGGGGCAGCGCCGACATTGATATGTATGGCAGGCGCGGTCAGTTGGTGGCGGGCTTTGTCTTGTCCTGGTCCTTGAGCTGGCTCCAGGCGTTCTGCTGGGCGAGCATCTGGCGAAGGTAAGTCACGTTCGCCTGCGCCTGTTCGGGCGACAGCTCCTGCGAGGCGATCTTCTCGGCCTCGTCGAAGCGGCCCTGCAGGCCGACGACCAGCGCCAGGTTCTGGCGGACGCGGCTGTCGGCATTCGGCTGCTGGGCGGCCGAGCGCATATAGGTTTCGGCCGTGCGCAGATCACCTTCCAGCACATAGGACATGCCGAGATTGGAAAGGATCGAAGGTTCGTTCGGCTTGAGGTCAAGCGCCTTGCGGTAATTCTGGCGCGCCCCGTCTCTCTGGCCAAGCTGGTCGAGAATAGCGGCTTCCGCCGACACCAGCTTCCAGTCGGGATATTCCGGTGTCTGCGCGCGGCGCACCGCATCGAGCGCCGGCTCGAACTGCCCGTTGGCGGCAAGCGCCTTGCCATAGGCGGCGAGCACGTCTCGGTCTTTCGGCAGCACGATCGCCAGTTTGCGCATCACGGCGAGCGACTGGTCGGCGTCGCCATCCATTTGCAGTGCCGCGGCATAATTCGTCGCGATCCGCTTGTCGTTGGGGTTCTTGGCGTAGGACTGGCCCAGCGCGATCGTCGCCTTGTGCAACTCGCCGGCCGACATGGTTTCCAAGGGTTTGCCGCTGGGGCGTCCGATCGAGCCGGTCGTCAACTTGCTGGTTCCGCAGCCTGCAACGCTGGCCGCGAGCGCTATTATGAAGGCCGTGGTGATCAGCCGCTTCCCCGTGGCGTTCGTCATGCGGTTGGTCGGCATCTGCACCAGGGCCTCCATTCGTCAAATTGGCTTTTACGTGGCCATCTTCCCTCCCGCAGAAATATTCTGTTAACCCTAACGGATCGTTAAACGCGCCGACTCGGAAGCCGGAGACCGTCGAATGCCAGTCGAACTCATCGAGAGAGAACTGAAGACCACGCTGCCGGTTCATCTGGTGGCGAAGGATAGACTGGATGCGGCAGGGCTTGCCTCCTCCTCGCTCGCCTGGGCCAGGGCCAACGGCTTTTCCGGTCAGGCCGGGAGGACGCTGATCCTGCCCGGCGAAAACGGCGGGCTTGCCGGCGCCCTGTTCGGCACGGGCGACGGCGAAGGCGCGCTTGCCATTGGCGCGCTGGCGAGAGCCTTGCCCGCAGGCGACTGGCATTTCGCCTCCACGCTGGCCGAGCCGGAAATCGCGGCCATCGCGTTGGCGCTCGGCGGCTATGTCTTCACCCGCTACGGCAAAAAGCCTGGCAGGACGCTGCGTTTTTCGCTGCCGCCCGGCGCTGAAGCGGCTTATGTTCGCCGCATCGCCGATGGCGTTTTCCTGACGCGCGATCTGGTCAACACGCCGACCAGCGACATGGGACCGGACGAGCTGGAGAAGGCCGTTCGGACGCTGGCCGGGACGTACAAGGCCGAAGTGTCGGTGACCAGGGGCGACGACCTGCTCAAGAACAATTTCCCGATGATCCATGCGGTCGGCCGCGCTTCGGTCGGCGCACCGCGGCTGATCGACCTGATCTGGGGACCGGAGAACGCCCCGAAGGTGACGCTGGTCGGCAAGGGCGTCTGCTTCGACACCGGTGGTCTCGACATCAAGCCGTCCTCGGGCATGCTTTTGATGAAGAAGGACATGGGTGGCGCTGCCAACGTGTTGGGCCTCGCCTCGATGATCATGGCCGCCGGGCTGAAGGTCCGGCTGCGTGTGCTGATCCCGGCGGTCGAAAATTCGATTGCCGGCAACGCCTTCCGGCCCGGCGACGTGCTGGTGAGCCGCAAGGGCATCACCGTCGAGATCGGCAACACCGACGCCGAAGGACGGCTGGTGCTGGCGGACGCCCTGGCACTGGCAGACGACGACGAGCCGCAACTGCTGATCGACATGGCGACCTTGACCGGGGCAGCCCGCGTCGCGCTCGGTCCCGATCTGCCACCGTTCTACACCGGCGACGAAGCGCTGGCCTCCGACCTGGCTGCGGCCTCCGTCGCAGTCGAGGATCCACTGTGGCGCATGCCGCTGTGGAAACCCTATGCCGCAAAGCTGTCGTCGAAGATCGCCGACATCAACAATGTCACGTCAGACAGTTTCGCCGGCTCGATCACCGCGGCGCTTTTCCTCAAACGCTTCGTCGAGAAGACCGCCGCCTGGGCGCATTTCGACATCTTCGCCTGGAACCCCTCCGATCGTCCGCACGGTCTCGCCGGCGGCGAGGCGCAAGGCATCCGCGCGCTGGAAAGGTTCATCTCAAAACGCTACGCCTGACGCTGCGGTGCAGGACATTCTCGTGACTGAAACGGAACCGAAACAATTTGCCGTCATTCTGGCCGGATGTCGATTTCGATGCGCCCGAGCCAGGCCTTGCGACTGTGGCAGCAGGTGATGCTGTACCAGGTGCGCGACGATGCGCCGGACCTCACCATGCGCCAGACGGCGATCCTGTTCACGATCTATCTCGATCCACCGCCGCATACGGTGCGCGGCCTCGCCGCCCGGCTCAATGTCACCAAGCCGGTGATCACCCGGGCGCTCGACACGATGGGCGCAATGAAGCTGGTTTCGCGCCATCGCGATGAGCTCGACAAGCGCAACGTGCTGGTCAAGCGAACCGTACAAGGTGCTCTCTTTGTCGAGCGCTTCGGCGATGTTATCATTGCCAGAGCCCAGGAATTGCCGATCTAAAGCAGGATTCCGAACCGCAGGTCAGCGAAGCAAAGCAGCACCGTTTCGGAAGGGATCATGCTCCAACACCAAGCCAGAGCCGAGTTGCCGATTTGACCGCCAGGGATGCCCGCCTTCACGCCTTCCGTTCCGATCTCGCCGATATCAGGCTGAAAGGCGAGGTCGCCGCCGATCGCTTCGTCGCCGGGCGGCCAGCGCGGATCTCAGCCACAGTGGCCGATCTCCGCAAGGCGCCGCGGCCGGATGCCGGCGTCAACACGCAAGCCCTGTTCGGTGACGACGTCCTCGTCTTCGAAGATGCCGAGGGCTGGGCCTGGATCCAGTCGGAGCGCGACGGCTATGTCGGCTATGTCGCCGACACCGTGCTGGGCGGACGGGACCACGCGCCCACCCATGTCGTCACGGTGCCGCGCACCTTCCTCTATCCGGGACCGGATTTGCGGCTTCCGCTGAGCGGGCAACTGTCGATGGGATCGGCGGTGACGGTAACCGGCGCAGCCGAAACGCGCGGCACGCATTATGCGCTGCTGCCGTCCGGCGAGGCTGTCATATCAGGCCATCTCAGGCCTCTGGGAGAGCCGGCTGCCGACTATGTCGCGGTCGCGGAGGCTTTTCTCGGCACGCCCTATCTGTGGGGCGGCGCCTCCGGCTTCGGCATCGATTGCTCCGGCCTCGTGCAACTGGCGATGCACATGGCCGGCAGGCAAGTGCTGCGCGATTCCGACATGCAGGCGGCGACCATCGGCGAGCCGGTCGACCCGGGTCCGGATCTTGCCGGGTTGCGGCGCGGCGACCTGGTGTTCTGGAAAGGCCATGTCGCTGTCATGACCGACCCGGAAACGATGATCCACGCCAACGGCCACACCATGCTGGTCTCGCGTGAAGGGTTAAGGCAAGCCCTCGCCCGCATCGGCTATCTCTATGGCGGTCCGACAGGGTTTAGGCGGCCGTAGCGCAAGCGCTTTTCCTTCTCCCCTTGTTGTGACCTTGTTGTGGGGGGAGATCAGCAGTTCCGCCGATAGCGCCTCTTTTTCGGGGTTGGCGATTGGCGAAATCAAAGATGACGGCCGATCTCCCCCCAAGTGGGGGAGATGTCCGGCAGGACAGAGGGGGGCGCCGTAGAGCGCCAACCTCAATACGGACCGAGCACTGACCAAATGCCTCACACGCCACTGCCTCCGCGAAATCGCGCAAATGCCAAATCGATGCGCAAAGCCATGACCGACGCCGAACTGAAGCTTTGGAACGAGCTTCGCGCGCATCGGCTGATGGGGCTTGGCTTCCGCCGACAATTTCCGATCGCTGGTTACATCGTCGACTTCGCTTGCCCGGACAAGAAGCTCGTCGTCGAAGTCGATGGTTCGCAGCATGCCGAAGCCAATACAGGCGACGAGGCGAGGACAAAGCGTCTGGAACGGGATGGCTGGACCATCCTGCGCTTCTGGAACGACGACGTCATTCGTGACATCGACAATGTCTGCCAGCATATTGTCATCGAGGCGGGGCTCGCCGGTGCGACTTGATACGCCGGCGCGAGGCGCCCCCCTCTGTCCTGCCGGACATCTCCCCCACAAGGGGGGAGATTGGCTGTCTTGTCTGCTTCCGCTAATCACCAACGTTGCAGGATTGGCGGCCAGAGCGAAACTGCCAATCTCCCCCCTTGTGGGGGAGATGGCCGGCAGGCCAGAGGGGGGCGCAGTAGAGCGCCCACCTCACTTGCGAC